>JABDAB010000051.1 GCA_013289415.1 Gammaproteobacteria bacterium | reverse complement strand
AAGAATCTGGCGAATAGGCCCAGGTGTTTTCTCAGGCGGGGCATCCAGCGTTCGATTCGGTCTTGGTAAATAAATATCTATGACTCCAGCCGCTTCAAGACGCCGCTCATTATCAAAAGAATAATACCCTTTGTCGGTTGCGATTGATTGCAATACACCCTGGCCAAAGAGGTTTTGATGCAAAGCAATCATGGCCGGCAACGAAGGGGCATCTGGCATATAAACAGAGGTGCATTCGCCAACAACAAGGAAGTTACCGTCAACACGACCCAGTTGATAAGCGCGGCCAAATTGTAGCCCCTTGTTCAGTTTTCCTTTATTAAAGCAGCCTACATCATAGGCGTGCAATGACGAAATAGTTGTGTTAATAATGCCTTCAAATAGATAACCGTGTATCTGCTGAAGGAGCTGGCATCCTCGCCAAGAAAGAATATCCATGGCGCGACGAATCGGCCAGTGTTTGCCTGCGACTACCTTGTTGGTCAATTGATGCATATTATTAAGAACCGGCAATACTTCCTCGTAGGTCTCGCACCACAACCGTTTTTGTACTGATTTTAATAATTCGGCTGGCGATTTATCCCGTTTGAGTCGAAAATAATAGAGTGCTATCTGTTTCAGACGACTGATATTGACGTGATAGATTTGTTGACCTGTATGACAATGTTGGTTAAGCGCTTTGGCTGCTGTTTTTGTAAGAATGGCGACCTTGAGTAACAAGTTAACTAGAGCGGGATAGCTGGTATTAGACTCTTGAACAGTCGAGTCTACATCATAATTTGCTGGATTGGCATAACCCAACTTAACTGCCTGCTGACTCATCATGTTGGCAAGCTTGCGCTGTGTTTCAGCCGTTAATCGCGAACGAAAGGTTTCTATTTTTGTATGGTCTGGCGCATGCCATTTTTTTAACAAACCATAACCACAAAATAGGCGAAAAGCCGCGTTGTCACGTACTTGCTGCTCCGCCACGCGATCCGTTAAATCAAACATCTGCTGCAAAATATAAATACCTAAGTGAATGCGCACTCGTATGGGTCGCCCCATCCACCAGCATTTCTTTTCGGTGCGTTTTAAATCTGGCAAAATGACTTCGAGCATGTCATCCCAAGGAAGATTACGTGCTAATTTCAATAATCGATGGTCGGAACTGATTTTAATCATCACCTCACCACCCTCTATGTCTTTTGTAAATCCATCTACATCTAAACTCATTTCTAATCCGTGCTTGATTTATCGTATGGTTTTTTGTTTTAACACCAATTTTGCGCAGCCACCGCTGAAATAAACCAGGTTCCACCACCAGGCAGACAAATGTTTAATAAGCATTCGTTTGCGCAATCGATGCGTCTTGTAATGCTTCATAATACCTAAATAAGAATTCATGCTACTCAAAAATGCTGCTTGCTCATCCTTTGTAGGTTTTTTCTCGCGCACAATATGATTGCTCCGAGCAATTGCACCGTAAAAATTCCCTTTGATGCGTTTGCCGCTGGTAATGCGATGTGGCTTAATATGCATGCCCAGAAAGTTCACGCCTTTGTTATAGTGTTGTAAGTATATTTTTTTGGGGTGCAATGTGAGTCCCAATTTTAAGCTGAGAAAATCTCTTACTCGTGGGATAAGTGTTTGTAAGTAATCTTTGTCATGATGCACCACCAAAAAATCATCGACATACCGACCATAATATTGAACGGCCAAATCATGCTTAATAAAATGATCGAATATGTTCATGTAAAAATTAGCGAATATTTGGCTGGTCAAGTTTCCAATAGGTAATCCACAAAACGGTGCTGAATGAAATAGGCTTTTATCCGGCGGCAAGTCTCTCCAGTTCTGGCGATCGCCTTTAATAAAACAATTTTTGGTTGGATTATTAACGATGATTTTATGACAAAGTTTTAACAATAATTCTTTGTCAGCTTGCTTGTAATACTGCATTATAAAGTTACTCAGTGACTTCCACAAAATTCGTTTGTCAATCGCCATAAAAAAACCCTGAATATCGAGTTTAAGCACATAGCAGTCCGTTGTGTAATTGTTCGAGCATCGTCTAATAAAACGATCGGCGCGTGAAATGGCGAAGTGCGTCCCTCGTCCAACGCGACAGGCATAGCTGTCATAGATAAAAGCACGCTCAAATAGTGGATTAAGTTTATTAATTACCAAATGATGTACAATTCTATCTCTAAAATCAGCTGCAAAAATTTCACGTTTCACAGGCTTGTCGATAACAAAAGCAATTGATTCGCCTATTTCGTAAGAGCCGGTGTTGATATCATTGCAGAGCGCTATTAATTGCTGCTCGTAATCTACTTCGAAAGCTAGCGCATTCATGGTGTTGCGTTTATTAGCCCGACATTCGGCGTATGCCTCAAATACATCCGCCAATTCAATCTTTGACATAAATCACTCAATAAAAATAAAGGTCATCGCACGATGACCTTTATGGTTTAACTCGCTTTACTTAAAACCCCGGGCACAACGAACACTAAAGTGATTATTCTTATTGTTGTTGTTCTGATTGCTGCCGCTACCCGACGCGAAATTCTCGTTCCACGCGTTGTTAGTAGGATTACCTGAGTACTCGGTAGAACTCCAGTAATTGCCAGCAATTCAAAGGTGTCTTAATCACCGCAAGGTATCTTTCGGTGATATGATTTCACTACCCATAAGGCAGTCCCTTTGCGCTTTTAAATAAAACCTGCTCACTCATAAACGCCATAGCGCTTATGATTCCGGCTTTACCGACCGCTATTACGCCAGCCAGTAACTTGCTTACCAATGCGATCCATTAGCCCGCTTAATTCTGCTTGTTTTTTAAGGGGCAATAATTTCATATCAACGCACAGGCGAATTTCTAACTTCAATAATTCAAATTCATCCAAAAAGCGCTCTAGATGCTCTTTTTTATCTGTGGCTTTATTGGCGCGATAAATACCTCGCATAAGCTGCAGCGCGTCTCGCTTCATGTCTTGGCCTAAGGTATATTTATACTCCTTGGAGAACTCTTTTGTATATTCAAATACCCTCAAAATTAACTGATAGGTATCTCTATAAACCGGTAATTCTGTGTACAACGCCATGCTCTTGTCCTGTTGGAAAGTCACTGAGACGGCAAAGCCGTCTAAAACTGCAAATAGTTAAATTGATTAATAGGTAAAAGCCCGGGCACAACGAACACTAAAGGGATTACTCTTAGGGTTGAAGCACTGACCGCTGCCGCTACCCGACGCGAAATCCTCGTACCACGCGACGCTAGTAGGAAGACCTGAGTACTCGGTAGAACTCCAGTAACCGCCAGCAAGTCCACTAAATCCAAGTTGTACCAAATTCGTATCTATATTCGCAAGTCCTGAAGAACAACCCGCCCCTTGACTTGCTCCTCCCATTTGACAAATGGCAGGCAGGTACCAAGTACCTATCGTTACAGTACCACTAGTGTCGGATGTTATTTCATAACATAAACCCGCCGCGTAATTAATATAGGGTGTAAGATAATGCGCCTCAATTTGCCCTGTGTCGCAAGCGCCATCTGTGGCGCCATTACAAGGCGGCGCTGAAGATGTTTCGGTTATTCCGGGTATATTGAAAAAGTCAGTGCTCCAAACTTGGGAGCTTGATGCATTACCACTTCCTATAACCAGTGCTGTGGCCGAAGGTGAAGTGCCCGATACAGACCAGACTAAATAACCATCCATGGAAAAGGCTAATGCCGTTGTCGGTGGTGAGGTAATATTATCGCCTGTCACCGTGATGCTCCCTTGTGCAACATAAGGCGTGGTTGAAGTAAAGGTTAACGTACATGTGCCGCCATTGGGTGGTATGGCGGTACAACCAGTTGCATTTTGTGTTACGCCTGTCCAGCCGCCGGGGAGTGTTGCCAAAACATTATAGGCATCATAGGTCGTCCCGGTGTTAGTTACTGTAAGGCTTCCAGAAGAACCATTCACTGGAATTGTTCCATTAGTGGAAACAGTAATAGTAGTGTTATTGGTAGCACAACTCACGCTAACATTCGTGACATTCGAGCTGCCGATAGTGCCACTGCCATTGGTTACGGTACAGGTCTGCTCTGTAGGTTGGGTTTGTACCGTGACATTATAGGCGCTGCCTTCGGCAGCTGGGGTTGAAAATGTAAAACTGCCGTTGCTGCTAATTGGTGTAGAATTTGCACTATTATTTTGTAGTGTCACGGTACCGCTGAGACCTGAGACAGTACCGCCTACCGTGTAAGTATTGGTTGAACATGTCACCGTAACATTGGTGACATTGGCCCCACCCATGGTGCCTGAACCATTGCTCACGGTGCATGTTTGAGTTGCAGGTTGTGTTGAGACAGTCACAGAATAGGTGCTTCCTTCGGCAATAGGAGTGGAAAAAGTGAAGCTGCCGTTGCTGCTTATTGGCGTCGAGTTAGTGCCATTATTTTGTAGTGTCACTGTGCCACTAAGCCCTGAGACAGTACCACCTACCGTATACGTGTTTGTCGAGCAGGTGACCGTGACATTGGTCACATTAGCGCCGCCCATAGTGCCTGAGCCATTAGCTACTGAGCACGTTTGGTCTGCAGGTTGCGTTTGTACCGTCACGCTATAGGAGCTACCTTCGGCAATGGGGGTCGAAAAGGTAAAATTCCCGTCAGTGCTTATCGGTGTGAAATTTGTGCCGTTATTTTGCAAGGTAACCGTGCCAGTCAAGCCTGTGATGGTACCACCTACCGTATAGGTATTGGTAGAGCACGTCACTGTCACATTAGTGACATTAGCGCTTCCCATGGTGCCTGAGCCATTGCTCACAGTGCATGTTTGGTCTGCGGGCTGGGTTTGTACGGTCACGGCATAGGGTTCTCCTGCTGTGACCGGCGTTGAAAATGCAAACGGTCCATTACTGCTGATGGTTTGCGAATCGCCGCCATTGTTTTGTAAAACTACCGTACCGCTTAAGCCCGAAACAGTTCCTCCAACAGAAAAAGCGCTTGTACTGCTGACGGTAATGCTTGCCGGTGTTGTGCTATTTGCAGAAAATAAACAATATCCATTCGCAGTCGGCGTACATCCGGCTAAGACATAACCTGGCGTATTGACCTTCATCCCGACTGCTGGATAAACATGATTGGGAATCGTCGTGCTGATACTTAAATTTAACGCCGAAACCGTGTAATTTTGGCAGGACAGGGGGCCGTTCCCATTGAGGCACAAGGTAATACTTAGATTGGCTGGTGTGCCTGTGGCGCTGACATTAAAAAGCAACCCAGCGCTTGTAGCTGTTTGGCTGATGAGTAGCGCGAATAATGCGCACAGCAAAGTTGAAATTCGTTTCATCCGATATCCTTATTGATGTTAGATAGTCAATGTGCAAAGCAGAGCATTTGCATAGCTATTGCCTGTGCTTAAAGTATTAATGAGTTGATTGCTGAGCTTATTGAAATTTCCCTGACCTAAATAGAAAAAACGATACCCGCATTCAAGTGGCACATGCCCAAAGACGTTATTCATCTGAATGCCAACACCTGCCATTGCACTAAACGCGGCTGTTGTGCGTCCCGAATAAGTCTTATCTGGAATCGTGATACCATCCAGTGATGCTTCGTTCACCGAGCTGGTTGTTATAATATTGGGACCGATTCCCGCGTCTAGCGTAACGTTGTATCTATCGCTCTTCTTATTTTTTATCAGTGCTTTGGTTCCAAAATAGATAGGATAATTAGTGGTTGTGTAGTGATAACTCAGATTAGTAAAAATCTGTTCTTGTGTTACCAAACCATTGACGCCCGTTTTTGCCAAATAAAAAGCGTTGATACCATAAGATAAGTTAAATCGATTGGTTCTTTGACCATCAAGATAATATCCAACCCCCACAAGGCCGTTTGAATCATTATGATTGTTTACCGAAAAATGGTCGCCAATCAATCCGTTAATGTTGATGTTTTGGGGTTTTCCCTGATTTTCAATAAAACCACCTAGCTGAATCGATTTGTTCGAGTGCGCGGTTTTGAGTTTATTAACAAATGTTGCCCAGTTGTGCGGGTGGGTTGGCGTGGATAATAAAGTAGGTTCGTTAGTCGTGGACGCAACTGATTGTGCGCTTAAGCCTAAAAACACGATGCTAAGCAGTTGGTGCTGAATTCCTCTATCAAAAATCATTTGACATCCTTATCAGTAGTAATATGTCTATCTAATAAATCGGCCCATAAACACCCAAACGATTTTACTGGTGCTATAGCAAAATTCGTGCAATGATTCGACTGTGATTTTTTAAAATTTTAAATTCACTTCATAATAGCATTGAACATCTTCGATTAAAACATTTCGCGACAGCGACCAACTAGCAAATGTAGGTTGGGCCGTTCGGCCCAACATATCCCAATCTTGATATAAACCACTCACTTCGGCCCAACCTACGCTTGCTTTTAATGCATTAGGAATAATGTGAGAGCACCATAATATGATTTAAAAATAGGCAACTATACCATTTTATGGTAAAGTGGCAAAATAAATTTATTATTTTCGGAGTGTGGCGTTATGAAGAGGATGAATGGGCAAGCAAGTACACATGATAATTTTAACGCTTGGAGTTTATTAATAAACCGCATGAACTCATGGGCTGTTCCGCAACCTGTTAATAAATCTATTTATATAACCTATAGCAAACAATTGAAGAACCTCAAATCACTCAGAGAAATAACCCTGTTTTTATCAGACATGCTGAATCAAAACGTTTTCCCAAATGACGTGATTATTAATCAGATAATCAAAAAAATGGATTATCTAAAGCAGCTTAATTATGTGCTGGACGTCCATGCAATTGCGGTTTCAAGAGGCTTTGCCAATGCGATTACCTATGCCAGCACCATTTCTGCTGTTGCCAAAAGTGCCGCACCTGATGCAGACCGCGCACTAACCCTGTTCAATGAGGCTAGGGGCTTAGGCTTTGCTGACGCGATTACCTATAACAGCACCATTTCTGCCCTTGCCAACAGTGCCACGCCTGATGCAGACCGCGCACTTACCCTGTTCTATGAGGCTAAGGGCTTACGCTTTGCTGACGCGTTTACCTATGCCAGCACCATTTCTGCCATTGCCAAAAGTGCCACGCCTGATGCAGACCGCGCACTAACCCTGTTCAATGAGGCCAGGGGCTTAGGCTTTGCCAATGCATTTACCTATAACAGCATCATTGATGCCATTGCCAAAAGTGCCGTACCTGATGCAGGCCGCGCACTAATCCTGTTCAATGGGGCCAAGGGCTTAGGCTTTGCTGATGCGTTTACCTATGCCAGCACCATTTCTGCCCTTGCCAACAGTGCCACGCCTGATGCAGGCCGCGCACTTATCCTGTTCTATGAGGCCAGGGGCTTACGCTTTGCCAATGAGTTTACCTATGCCAGCACCATTTCTGCCATTGCCAACAGTGCCACGCCTGATGCAGACCGCGCACTTATCCTGTTCTATGAGGCCAAGGGCTTAGGTTTTGCCAATGCGATTACCTATGCCAGTACCATTTCTGCCATTGCCAACAGTGCCACGCCTGATGCAGACCGAGCCCTCACCCTGTTCAATGAGGCCAAGGGCTTACGCTTTGCTAACGCGATTACCTATAACGGCACCATTTCTGCCATTGCCAACAGTGCCACGCCTGATACAGACCGCGCACTAACCCTGTTCAATGAGGCCAGGGGCTTAGGCTTTGCCAATGCGATTACCTATAACAGCACCATTTCTGCCATTGCCAACAGTGCCACGCCCGATGCAGGCCGCGCACTCACCCTGTTCAATGAGGCCAAGGGCTTAGGCTTTGCTGACGCGATTACCTATGCCAGCACCATTTCTGCCATTGCCAATAGTGCCGCACCTGATGAACGTTTGGCTCTTTCACTTTTAGATGAGGCAACACAAAGGTTTAATCGGCCTGACATGGCACGCGATGAAATCATAAACCTGCATAAGTTATCGTTTGGTGAGGTATATTTTGGACTTAAAAGACGACTACAAACAGAACTCAACCATGCCAATGCATCACCAACGCACCTGAAGCTAATTTATGGGAAAGGATTGCATAGCCATGCGAGCTACGCTGCAGGCACCCATCCCTTGAAAGAAGCAGTGGATCGAGTAATACAAGACATGTCAGCGTTTGGTGTGTCGGGGAAAGAATGTCAAGATAATCCGGGCTTATTCGATCTAATGATTAAACCCGTTATTCCGGCTATCCAACCTCAATCCGGTGCTTTAATACAAAATAGCATGTTCCCAAGTCATAAGAAAACCGACCTAAATCCTGATGCCAGGGAATTTGTGCCTAAAGTCCGATGACTAGGGGCTACTGATATTATTTTGAAGTGTTTCTAAATCTGGATGATATGCCAATACCAAATGAATGAGCTCATATTTCTCGGGCATAAGCTTGACATCTGATAAGATTAAATGCATTAAAAGTGTGTTTCCATTGTCATAGCGACAATTGACATCAACCCCCTTTTTTAACATGGGTTCAATTTTGTTGTATTGTTTTTCTCGTATAAAATAGATTAAAAATGGCAAGGAATCATGCATAACAGGTTGGCTTAAGAAATCAGAGCTACAATGATTAAGGAGTGGCTCGAATAGTGTATTAATCTCCTCGTTCTTTAGAGGAGATTTCAATAACGTATGCATATTGTTTTTATCAAACTCATCTAACAAGTTAAATTTATAGGTTGTAATTAACAGATTACGCATGAGGGTTCTTTGTTCCTGACGATTGTTGTTAGAGAAAAATAAATCCTTTTTGTCAGGAAGATTGAGCAATATACTCCACACAGATGCGCCTGCAGTCGTTCTGAGCTGAATATTGCCCCCTTTCTTAATCACATGTTGTAATGTTTCGAAGCGAGAAGATTGTATCGCATAGTGAATGGCTGCAAAACCAAGATCATCTAATTGATTAATATTATGATCGGTTAACATCATATCAATAATTTCGTAGTGGTTTTTGTTTGTGTACTCCTTTGACACAATGTGTCCAAGTGGAGTACTTCCCATATCAGCGATAAAAATGGAGACCCCATTGTCTAAAAGACATTTGAACATGTTGACATTGCTGAAACCATGTGCACAACAAAGTGGAAATTGACCATAATTTTTTTTATTTAGTTGTGTTACATCAATTTTGGCTGCATGTATCGTAAGTAGCTTCTCTACTAAGTCAGAGTCATTATTCAAAATTCCATCCATAAGTAAGCTTTTGAAATCAGTGAATAAGTCTGGACGCGCTAGCATAACATCCAGTGTTTCTCTATGACCCAATGAATAAGCATATCCTGGCAAGCTGGTTAAGTCAGTGTGTAGCGTGACTTCAGGCATTTGTAAGGCAAATTGGATTGCCTCATGAAAGTTATTTTCTACCGCAATTTTTAATGGGGTGAGCTTAAATGCATCCAGCGCATTAATATCACAGAAATTATCTGCAACAAGCCTTTTAAAAGTCACAAGGCTGTGCGTTACAACAGCGATGTGGAGAGGGGTCCAATGATTTGCGGAGTTAATCTGAAATAAGAGCGCCTCCTTTTTACTGTTTGGAAGCTCTTCCTCATGAAGTATTTCTACTTTATTCAGCTCCTCTAACGACTCTTTAGGACAATATACCTGAATGTTAATGTCTATTTTATTAGCAAACCTCTTCAAGCCAATATATTTATAATCGATAATCTGTTGTGTGATAACATCAGGATCGGTTTGAATTGCAGATTGCAAATTAAAATTAGGATCATAATAATGCAAGCCTTTTTTATCATCGATAAAGGCAGAGGTAGCATGCCCGGCCCCGCTAAACATTATCTGCGTTTTGGCAGGCATACGCGCGAAATATAGGACTCTCTCTCGGAGTTGATTCGTTGTTACACTATGATTATCGAGATAAATTCGCTCGGCATTGTACTGATCTGGACTACCAACAAATTTGTAGTGGGCCAAATGTTCGTCTTGTTTCAAACGAGAAATACGAGTAGCAGTCAAGGGTTCATCATGTTGAAACCATACGATATCATTAATCCATTGCTCAAATAACTCTTTTAAATTTTTATAGCCATAAGCCATTTGTTCGTTACTTACAAACGGGATATCAAGATCGTACTCATTGCCTTCCCAGTTGGCTATCAATGCCAATGTTTTAAAAAAATAGTCTTCCATGCCACGAGCGGTATAAAGATGCATCAAAAAAGCAAATCCATTGCAATGACCATCTGGCTTGGGTAAGAAGGTCGTATCGCGATACTGACTTGATAGATAATAATACAATTTTTCTACAAGCACTTGTTGTCTGATGCACGTTGGTTTTTGTTTTAAATACCCTCTGTCTGACAAAGGAACTACCAATTCAATAATAGCTTTATTTTCACTCCATAAAGCATAGTCAATAGGTGTGTACCCATAAATATTTTTGGTATGCAAAAGGGCTTTAATTTCAGATCGATCCAGTAAATCGCTTAATAGTAATGATTGGGACAATATAGCAAGATGAAGAATAGTATTTCCAGTGCCAGTTACTTGATCACACTTGGCTCCGCGCTCTAGCAATTGAAACGTCGTTTTCTTGTTACCAGCCATCACCGTATACCCTAGTGCGGTCATTTTTTGATTATCTTTTTGATGTAGATCGATGTCTAGAGTCATTAAATAGTCGATAACATCCTGATAATTTTGTTGGATGGCTGCCATCAAAGGTGAAGTAGTGAAGTCTTTCGTTGAGCAAATGGATTTTTTATCGAGAAGAAACTTTATCATATCTAACTGACCATTTTCCGCGGCCCTGACAAATATTTTTTTAGACTCTTTATTGTCCGCATCCTCTTCTTCCAAGAGGGCGTTGAATAATGCTGGATCTTGTTTAGATAATTCTTGCAAAAATTCAATATCTCCAATTTCAACTGCTCGTCTGGCTAATTGAGACATAAACTGTGTTGGCTTAAAAAGCTGTGTTTGTTTACCTCCAAGAACAAAATTTTTTTTAAAATGACCATCGGATATCACCTGACTTCGAACATCCATTATTTTCTCTTTGAGCCATGTTCTTGAAACTGCATCCTTACAAAATAAAGGCTGCACATCAGTGAAATCAGCGCCATTTTCATAAAGATATTGAGCGACATGGCAATGGCCATAGGCTAAAGCAATATTTACTATACTTAGGTTACCCGTTAGGGTTTTCAAATTGATATCTGCATTTTGTTCAACGAGTTCTTTTGCTTTTTCCAAATCACCAAGTGCGGCTGCATAATGTAATAATGAGAATCCATGGATATCAGCGTAATTGATAGTTGTTGGATGCAATTCATAAGGACTTTTTGGAGCGTGTGGTACTGATTTTTCAAAGTCTCTTCTTTTTTGAATCATAGATTCCAGTTGACGAAAAGCCAACTCATTATCTTCTTTTGATGCCTTGTCAAAGAGAGGCATGATTAAGATCCTAAATGATGAGTGTTTGTTTATATTATAGCCCGTTCATCCAAACTTACCCAAACCTACCCATAGGTAGCTATGGCGTTAGATTTCTGCTTCACAGAGGCTGGTTTCACTTTAATTTTTAGATTAAAGCCAGAGCCTTCCTCTCC
>JABDAB010000050.1 GCA_013289415.1 Gammaproteobacteria bacterium | reverse complement strand
ACCTCACCAATGGCAACATAAAAAATGAATAAAACCAAGCGGATAAGAAATGGTTATTTAGAAGTCCAGTAGGAGGCTAGCCCCCTAACCGTGTAACTCAATAAGCCTCGACATCTCACTCATAAGATAAAATGGTATCGACAAAATCTGACGTTCAAATGATAGTGGCGCCTCCGATATTCGGACGCCTAAAGGCAATTTTCTCTCACGCATAAGCATATGCATGGATTTCAATTTTCCTGTAGTGCCTGATTTAACTTCAATGGGGATAATTTGGCTGTCTTGTGTGATTAAATAATCAACTTCTGCTTGGCTACCCACTTCATCTCGTGACCAATAATGGAGTTGCGGCTCAAGACGAGAGTCTTGGTAAGCCAATAATTCCTGACCGGTGAGTTGCTCTGAGATGGCGCCTTGATTAATCAAGTTTATGTCATCATTCAATAATTGACTGATTGATATTTGTGTAGCACGTGAGGCTAGACCCACATCAAGAAACAACCATTTAAATTTCTTTTCGTTGATCAGTGCTTGTAATGGCAGGCCAGCCGCAGAAGATGAATACACTGTTCGTAACACCCCCGCATTATTTAAACAGATAATAGCCTCCTTTAATTCACGCGAACGCATGGTGTCTTCGATTTTATTGTATTTTATTTGCTGACCTAACAATGCAGGCGCTTTATCAAATACTTTTTGTAAATATTTATGATTGGATTGTTTGGCGTACTTGCCAAAATCACTACGATAAGTATTGAGCAAAATTGTTTGCTGGTATTGTACGGCTTGAAAATCCTGAGTGTTTATATAGGTTTTAACGGCCTCAGGCATACCGCCTATTAACAAATATTCATGTACAAGATGCAACAATTTATTATGCAATACATTATCGAGTGGTTCTTCAATGGTGGTTTCGCGTAGTTGGCGAAGTAATCCTGTATATCCTGCCGCATTGATATATTCACGAAAGGACAAAGGCTTCATGTACATATATTGTACGCGCCCTACTGGCATACTGAAATGTTCATCGTTGATCGCAAATTCCAATAACGACCCTGCACCAATCACGTGCAAAGCTGGCATGAGTTCTTTAAAGTATCGCAGTGCCATGATGGCACGAGGACAGTTTTGTATCTCATCCAAAAAAAGTAGTGTCTCACCGGGACTGATTTTTTTACGACTGATATCGGTAATGAGCGTGGTGATATGTTTGGGATCTAAGGATTGAAAGCAGTCAATATAAAAGGGTTCCAGTTCAAAATTGATTTCCACAATATTTTTAAAATGGGTTTCAGCCAATTTTTTAATAGTGAACGTTTTACCTATTTGCCGTGCACCACGTAATAATAAAGGAATACGTGTCTCACTGGTGACCCATTGACTGAGTTCAATATCAATATCTCGTTTCATACCGTCCTTTTTAACCATAATACGGCTAAAACAACCGTACATTTTAACCATGATATGGATATAATATACGGTCAATCAATGCAAAACAAGCATGTTGTTCAAAGTCCAAATCACATGTTACCATCAATTATAAGGGAGATATTCAAACCCAAACGTAACTGCTCGCAGGGTGATATTGACGCTCGGAGAACGGAGCGAGTAGTTACACCCAAACACACAATATAAGGATATATTGGCGCCTATGTTAAAAAATATTATCGTTATAGCGTGCCTGTTTCTTAATGCTTGTATGATGGTCGGCCCAGATTATAAGGAGCCGAAAACAAGTGCCGCCAAACACTGGCTGAAAAAAAGTCCAACCGTTAAAGAAACTCCCATTCATGATGCGAAATGGTGGGAAGTATTTCATGACTCCAACTTAACGTGTCTAATTAACGAAGGCTACCATAATAACCTGTCCGTGCAGAGTGCAGGCGTCCGCGTGTTGCAAGCCCGCGCACAACTGGCTCAAGCCGTGGGCGAACTATACCCTCAACAACAGGCTTTAACCGGAAATTATAATTACAATCGCATTGGCGGCAGCTCTTTGCAGACTGTATTGCCGCCTACGTTTCTTACCGCATTAATGGGGTTTACCGCAAATTGGGAAATCGATTTTTGGGGGAAATACCGACGGGCAATTCAATCCAATGATGCGACCTTCATGGCCTCTTTCGCAGCCTACGATAATTCACTCATAACCCTCACAGCAGATATTGCCAGTGTCTACATTAAAATTCGAACCGATGAAACATTGATCAAAATTACCAAACAAAATATTCAACTGCAAAAAATGAGTCTTAAGTTAACACAATCCCGATACAGAGCAGGTCAAGTCAGCTTGCTGGATGTCGAGCAAGCTACGACTGAACTGAACGAAACAGAAGCCACCCTTCCTACACTAGTCAGTAATCTGCAAACTCAAAAAGACGCCCTCGGTGTATTATTGGGCATTATTCCAAATCAGGTAGATGCTTTACTCGAGAAACATCATGGCATTCCGGTGGCGCCAAAAACAGTAGCCGTAGGAATACCCGTAGACACACTGGAAAGACGGCCAGATATTTATCAAGCCCGGCAAGAAGCCATAGCACAATCCGCCAGTATAGGTGCTGTAAAAGCTAATCTATACCCCGCATTTTCTTTGTCTGGAACGTTTGCCTTTGCTTCAAATAACATTAACGGCTCCTCCGTTAGTAATATTTTTAGCTGGTCCAATCGAACCATCACGGCAGGCCCGGGTCTCAATTGGTCAATATTTAATTATGGTCAAATTACCAATGCTGTACGCGCACAAGATGCATCGTTTCAACAGGCTTTATTAAAATATCTCAATTTGGTATTAACAGCACAGCAGGAAGTTCAGGATAATATCACCCGCTACATTGAATCCAGAAAAGCAGAGCAGTTCCTCACCACAGCCGTTCATTCGGCCATTAAAGCCACAAAACTAACCCTCATACGTTATAAAGAAGGCGAAATCGATTATACAGGCGTGCTGTATGCAGAGCAGCAACAGCTACGTGTTCAAACCTCACTAGCTAATGCCCAAGGAGATGTTCCCCAAGCGTTAGTCGCATTATATCGTGCACTGGGTGGCGGCTGGCAAATCCGGAATGGGAATGATATTGTTCCAAAACAGATAAAAGAAGACATGGCAGCACGAACCAACTGGGGTAATTTGCTAAATCAGCAACAGCATCAGCCTCCAGCTACCAAAAAGCAGAAAATCGAGCAACTTTATTTACCGAGCTGGTGATGAGCATGAAACTGGACAAAAAATCGAAAACAAAATTAATCAAAGCCGCACAAATAGCACTGGCTATTTTTCTCTTGTTTGATTTGGGTTTGCATTATAAATCCACGAATAATGCACCCAAAATCCCAATTCCACCTGTAATGGTTAAAAAACCGGAATTGACCCAGATGGTTGACTACATCACGCAAACGGGTAACACGGTCGCTTATAATTCTGTTAATCTGGTTGCACGTATTCCGGGTTATCTTGATGCAATACAGTTTACCGACGGAACTATTGTCAAAAAAGGCAGCGATCTATTTATCATTGAGCCTGAGCCATACATGGCACAACTTTTGGCTGCAAAAGCCACCGTTATGGCGAATAAAGCTGCTGAGGCTTATGATAAAGCAGAATATGCGCGCCAAAAACGAATGTATAAGGAAAACGCAACTTCCCTGAATAATGTAGAAAAGTGGTTAGCCAAGAGCCATGAATCTGAAGCTGAAGTTGCAAAAGCCGTGGCGAATGTCGAGGTCGCTGAGATTAATTATAGTTATACTCACATTCACGCTCCATTTGATGGACGAATTGGACGTCACCTTGTTGATATAGGAAACTACGTAGGCAATGGGGTAGCCACTAACCTGGCAACCATCGAACAACTCGACCCCATCTATGTCTATTTCAATCTAAACGAATTGGATTTAATCAAATTACGCGCGGCAGCACGTACCAATGGTTATAACCCTAAAATGATCAAGCAGATCCCAGTCGAAGTCAGTTTGCAAAATGAAAGCGGATATAAATATGCAGGCAATCTTGATTTCATCAATACTGGCCTTAATTCCTCCACTGGAACCATGGAATTTCGAGCCCTGCTGCCCAATAAAAAGAATATGTTAGTACCGGGTCTTTTCGTAGAAGTCCGAGTCGCCATCACCAAACCCGCCCCGCACCTGACAGTACCAGATACAGCTGTTCTCTATGATCAAATTGGCTCTTATTTACTGGTGGTCGATAACGATAACAAGGTTATATTAAAACGTGTTGTCACAGGCGGCTTGGAACAAGGTCGACGTGCCATTCTTAAGGGTTTGGTTGCTCAGGATAATGTGATTGTTAGTGGGTTGCAAAATGCAAGTCCTGGCAATCGGGTTGCTCCTCAACAGGAGAAGACAACGGCATGATTTCCAAATTTTTTATTGAACACCCGGTATTGGCAAATGTCATCGCGATTCTGCTGGTGTTACTGGGGTTGATTGCCATAGCCGTTTTACCGGTAAATCAATACCCCTCCATTGTGCCGCCAACCATTCAGGTCACGACAAGCTACCCAGGCGCTGATGCCAAAACGTTAATTAATACGGTAGCACTCCCCATTGAACAACAGGTCAATGGGGTAGAAAAAATGCTGTACATGCAATCTACCAGCACCAATAACGGGACTTATACATTGATTGTTACCTTTGCTATTGGCACTGATCTCAACTTTGCACAGGTATTGGTACAAAATCGGGTCCAAGCCGCCATGGCCCAATTACCTCAACCCGTACAACAACAAGGTGTGGTGGTACAGCAAAAATCCACAGCCATTCTGCAATTTATCACCCTGACAGCCGATAATAACGAATATGATGGGTTGTTTCTTAATAATTATGCCACCATTAACATGCAAGATGAGTTATCGCGCCTGCCTGGTGTCGGCAATGTCCTGGTGTTTGGATCCGGCAGCTATGCCATGCGGATCTGGCTTGATCCGCAGAAAATGTTTGCTTATGGGTTAAATCCAAGTGATGTGCTGGAAGCCATCAGTACTCAAAACAAGCAGGTGTCGGCAGGTCAAATTGGATCGCCTCCCATTGCGGGCAATCAGGCATATCAATTCACAGTTAACGTACCCGGACAACTCGCCAATCAAACTGAATTTGCCAATATCATCATCAAAAACCAGGCCACACAAGCCAACGAAGAGGCAAATGCCAGCAGTAGTGCGAGAATCATACGTATTCGAGATGTAGGTCGTGTTGAGCTAGGCTCCTCCAGCTATAGTCAGATAGCCAAACTAAATAACAAGCCTACAGCGGCCATTGGTATATATCAGCTACCTGGCGCTAATGCTTTACAAGTCGCTCAGGAAGTTCGCGATACGGTAGCCAAAATGGCGAAAAATTTCCCACCCGGTCTGCGATACTCCATTCCGTTTGATACGACTATTTTCGTAAAAGCATCCGTCAATGAAGTCTATAAAACGCTGTTTGAGGCGGGTATATTAGTTTTGCTGGTCATTCTTCTATTTTTGCAAAACGCCCGTGCGACCTTGGTACCTGCGACGACAGTGCCGGTGACAATTATCGGTGCGTTTTTAGCTATGTTAATCCTGAGCTATTCGATTAATTTGTTAACCCTGTTTGCTTTGGTATTGGCCATCGGGATTGTGGTGGATGATGCGATTGTGATTGTTGAGGGAGTCACTCAACATATTGAGCGAGGTATGTCTCCGAAGGAATCTGCGATCGCTGCCATGCGGGAATTACTGGGCCCCATTATTGGCATCACTCTGGTGCTGATGGCCGTATTTGTACCGGCAGGATTTATGCCTGGCTTAACCGGTGCCATGTATGCACAGTTTGCGTTGGTTATTGCTGCAACTGCATTGATCAGTGCAATCAATGCCATGACATTAAAGCCCACCCAGTGTGCTTTATGGCTCAAACCAAACGATACCACCAAGCCTAAGAACATTTTTTTTCGTGCGTTTGACAGGATTTACAACCCCGTGGAATTAGCCTATTTACGATTTATTGACCGTCTTGTAGCTCGCAGCGGTTTTGTCTGTTTAATCGGTATTCTATTGGTTGCCTGCGCTATTTTTGGCTTAAGCCAGATTCCAACCGGTTTTATTCCTATTGAGGATCAGGGATATTTGATGCTCAATGTACAGCTACCCGATGGCGCATCATTGAGTCGAACCGAAGCCGTGCTTGATGATCTGACCAAACAGGTGTCCAAACTCGGTGGAGTTGACAATGTAATTGCTATTAACGGAATCTCTCTTTTGGATAATAACGCCAATCTGGGGAATGCTGGCGTTCTGTATGTCATCTTTAAAGATTGGAGCGTGCGAGGCAAGGCACAGGATTTGATGACGTTATACGGCAAATTTAATGCGATTGCCCAAAAGACGTTAACTGCCAAAGTATTGGTTGTAGTACCCCCTGCGATTCAGGGACTGGGACAATCCGGTGGCTTTCAAATGCAGCTCGAATTGCAGGATGGCACATTTGACTACCGAAAATTACAAGCAGTCACGGATCAATTGATTCAATATGGTAGTCAGCAGCCAGAAGTTCAAAAACTAATGACATCATTTCGATCTCAAGTGCCCCAACTTGCGGCACCGATTAATCGAACTAAAGCCGAGTCACTGGGGGTTTCTATTGGTGATGCGTCCAACGTATTGCAAACCTACCTGGGCTCATCTTACGTTAATCTTTTTTCAAAATTTGGTCAGGTATTTCAAGTGTATGTGCAGGCAGATGCACCTTCGCGGATGACCATTGAGGATGTGCGAAATTTTTATGTTAAAAACAAGTCTGGATCCATGGTACCACTGGGGACGCTCACTGACATTACCCCGGATGTTGGGCCTTCAATTATTTCGCTATATAATTTATACCCTTCCAGCAACATTTATGGCATGGCTGCAGCGGGGTTTAGTTCAGGGCAGGCCATTACATCCATGGAAAAATTGGCTAAACAAATTATGCCCACAGGCATGTCTTATGAATGGACCAGCACTGCATATCAGGAAAAAATAGCGGGTAATATGAGTTATTATATTTTTATTTTATCACTCATTTTAGTGTATTTAATCCTGGCAGGACAATATGAAAACTGGGTCACTCCCATCGCCATTATTGTAAGTGTGCCATTGGCATTAACCGGTACCGTGCTGGTTTTAACGCTCCTTGGAATAGCGAACAACATGTATACACAAATCGGTATACTGTTATTAATTGCCCTGGCTGCCAAAAATGCAATTTTGATCATTGAAGTAGCACGCGAACAGCGAGAAATCCATAATAAATCAATAATAGAAGCTGCCGTTCTTGGCGCAAAAACCCGGTTTCGTCCCATCCTGATGACGTCATTTGCGTTTATTTTAGGAGTAATGCCGCTAGTATTTGCCACCGGCGCCGGCGCCAACGCACGTCGCTCTATCGGCATCACAGTGTGCAGCGGGATGCTGGCCTCGACCTGCCTTGCCGTGGTGTTTGTCCCTGTGTTTTATGTGCTGTTACAAACTTGGCAGGAGCGACGGAAGTTAAGCAATTCAATTTAAGTAGCCGGCATAGGTTCATGTGATGGTGGAGGACCTGAATGAACTATATAGGTTATTATTAACACTAAAAATACAATAAAACAAAAGCAACATAACAATTTTGCAATATATTTTTTTGTTGAACCGCTATGTTTAAAGCTATAAAAACCTGTACATAAACAGATGACTAAAAAAAAGCTTGCCCATGCTATCATAATAAGTCCCTTATCAAATATACTGCGCGCAGGCAGTATATCATTTTGATTGATCAATCAAATCAATTTAAGCTCCGTCACCACAATATGATTGAATATTAGCGATCAAGTCAACAATATCAGGATTATTGAATTTATAAAAAACACGCAAAATCTATGATCTTCGTAAAATAATTCGCATCAAGAACACCGTCGCTGACGGAGTTGACATGAATCAACACTGGAAAACAGGAAAAATGCTTCGGTAATTTTAATCTGGCTATTTTTTGCTGAACTTCGTCGATAATACTCATTTTTATTTCATTGCGAGAAAATTTCACCTCACAAACAAACAAATTGTTGTAACGGGTCTGAATCAGGTAGTCTATTTGACACCCTAATTGCTGTTTGGTTGCTTTTTGAAAATAAGCGCCATCGTTGACAATATCAGCCGCCGACAAACCCAATTGCTTCCATATCAACTGTCGATTGCTCAATACTAAGTTTTCAAATTGAAACCCCATAATAGAGGACCATCCAGGTAATATGCTCATTGAGGACACTTGATAATGGCCACGCTCAATTTTATTTTTTTGTTTGTCAATATAGCGCAAATAAAATCGTATATAATTATCACTCAATCGATATCGACTGAATTTGGTCGGCGTTCCTGTTTTAAATGACCAAGCATAATCCCGACTAATAAAACCAGCTTCGACTAAATCCGTTAAGCAATCACTGATAACCCCACCCGACGAAATACTCAATTGCAGACAAATACTGTCCAGATTTGCGGGTTCATTCACCAAAATGGATACAATTTTCTTGTAATAGTCAGAGCGTTTATCAAATAAATCATGGAAGATGTTGTCAAACTCCCGAAATAATAACCCACCCTGTTCAAAACACAACTTTTTAATATTTTCCTCGACCGGCATTTTTGGATTCAAACTTTCAAGGTACAACGGAATTCCACCCGTGATCGCAAGATATTTAAACTGATCTCACTGCAAAGCAACTGGTTCCTTTGGAAAACAGGTCTTCAAGCGTTACAAGCTCTTGTTGTCTACCAATGAAGTTATGAGGCATAGGAATCTTGGATTAATGTTGCGGCAAAATACATTTTATGCTATTTGCCGCAAAAAACCAATGAATTTATTTTTGCGGCAAATTAACTTTTATGCAATTTGCCGCAGTAACAGGTAGGCTACACAATAAATTAGTAGCGTCATATTCTCTGGACTTTGGACAAAAAACCAATCTAATACGGGCCCGAGCGCGTGACCGAGCCCGAGCCCGCCCGAGTCCGATCAATCTGCTTTTTGTCCAAAGTCCAGTATTCTATCCGCACCGCAAAACCAAATGGAAACGGTACTAGCTTAGGTTTAACAATCTGGTTATTTGACCTACCAAATAAAAAGGCAATGAAATCAATGAATAATTTGCTGTTGCCTGGACTAGAGTCTGAGTATTTATTTCAACGATACTCGGTAAGTCTGCATTGATTCGAATGGCCAGAGGACGTTTTTTCAAAGCCATGAACACATGCAATGATTTTAAATGTCCCGAGCTGCCGGCCTTGACTTCAATGGGTACGATATTGGTTTGATGCTGAATCACAAAATCCACTTCCGCAGTAGACCGATTCTCCTCGCGTATCCAATAATAGAGGGAAGGTTCAACATATGGAGGTTCGATGGTTCGTAATAATTGCCCTGTGACTTGCTCCGCAATCGAGCCATTATTAATGAGTAAAATGTCCTCACTATTCATGATGTTATTAAGTCGCAATCCTAATAAACTACTGGCCATTCCCACATCTAAAAATATCATTTTAAAGTGATTATGTTTGATTTCGGATCCGATGGGGATCCCATTGGCAGAACAGGCCGATACTTTTGTGCATAATTTTGCTTTAGTTAACAAATCCAATGCTTGTTTGAGTGGGGCCGCGGGAATATCTTTATTGACCTGACTGTATACAAACTTTTTACCCAACAATTTAGGGATGGCCATGAGCACTTCCTCTAAACGTGAAACGTCCAAACGACCTGCATATTTTGAAAAATCATCTCGATAAGTCGCCAAAAGATTGTAATGAATTTGTCCTACCTTTTCCAAAGATCCGCGTTCGATCCATGATGCTACAGCCGCAGGCATGCCACCCACAATCAGATAGTCTTTGAATTGCATCATCAATTGCTGATGCAATGGAGCAGGCAATTGATGGAGAGTGCTTAATGTTAACTCTTGAATGAAATCACAGAGTTTTTCCTTTCCAACCGCCAATAAAAATTCTTCGAAACTCAGTGGTTCAAGATGCAAATAACCCACTCTCCCCACGGGCATGCTGTAAGGGTAATCGGCCAAAGTAAATTCAAGCAACGAACCTGCTGCAACAACAGGCAGTTGAGGAAGTTCTTCTGCAAACCACCGAAGCTTGCTAATTAACTCAGGCGCCGCCTGTATTTCATCTAAAAACAATAGACTGTCGTGCGGATTGATGGTGCATTGGAGTGCTGCTTCAAGGTAACGAATAATTATTACTGGGTCATTATGTATAAAATATTGTTTGTATTCCGGGTTTTTTTCAAAATTTAATTCAATTAATTTTTTTTTGTGAGTAGTGGCTAAATGCCGGATCAACCATGTTTTACCCACTTGTCGCGCGCCCCGCAGAATCAGGGGATTGCGTGAGTTGGATTGCAACCAATCCTGTAGAAATGCGAGTGCTGTTCTTTTCATTAAAAATCGCCTTGAAACGTGACTTCCTCACATATTTATAGATTGTTTTAGCGATCATGTCAACAATATACAGGGTAAAAGTAACTGGCAACTCTATGAAGTACTGGGTAAATAATCATTGGTATGTTGCGGTAAATTAACTTTTATGCAATTTTCCGCAGTAACAGGGAGGCTACACAATAAATAAGTTTGGGTTGGGTTTAGGGTAGACTGTATCGAAATATATCTGAATGTCATCTAAAAGAGTATTTGGGGTGGGACTAAATAATAAAAATAATCCCCACCTGTGCAGTTGTGGTGTATAAAACAGATCATGCAGTGGATGACGAAGGCTCTCATTGGGCTCTTGGCGCGAATCCAGGATGGCTCTTAGCAAAGCCCTATGCTCACCTGGTTGGAAATTTAAATGCGCAGGCTCAAGCAAACTTGCCCAAATTTCATGGCGGTACTTGGCTAATTCATTGAGGAACGAGGGATTTTTGGTCAATGAATCACGCATGAATTCGGGTTTTTTGATGATTTGATTTAAGTAATAATCGCGGATGGTTGCATCAGACAACAAGGCGTGCACGAGTGCCAAATACCCATTTTGAGCGGCGATGGATAACGGGTTATTGGGTGTCGTTATAGTCTGATGATGCAGTAGAGCTCGCACAACTTCAAGGTGGTTAAAAAGGACTGCCGTGTATAGCGGTGATTCGCCATCAGTCATCGCCTGATTGGGGTCTGCCCCTGCAGTCAGCAAGGCCTCGACAACGGTCAGGCATCCATGTTGTGCGGCCATGAGTAGCAGTGTTACACCATCGGTCCTTGCCTGATTAGGGTTTGCTCCTGCGACCAGCAAGGCCTCGACAACGGTCAAATGTCCATTTTGTACGGCCATGAATAGCGGTGTTACGCCATCGGTCCTTGCCTGATTAGGGTTTGCTCCTGCGACCAGCAAGGCCTCGACCACGGTCAAATGTCCATTTTGTGCGGCCATGAATAGCGGTGTTACGCCACTGGTCTTTGCCTGATTAGGGTACGCCCCTGCGGCCAGCAAGGACTCGACAACGGTCAAGCATCCATCTTGTGCAGCCATGAATAGCGGTGTTACGCCACCGGGCGTTGCCTGATTAGGGTGCGCCCCTGCGGCCAGCAAAGCCTCGACCACGGTCAAATGTCCATGATGTGCGGCCATGTATAGCGGTGTTACGCCATCGGTCGTCGCCTGATTAGGATTTACTCGTGGGTTGACTAGCAAGGCCGTGACTATTGATTGGTGACCATGTCCGGCTGCAATGAATA
>JABDAB010000049.1 GCA_013289415.1 Gammaproteobacteria bacterium | reverse complement strand
ACGTGGATCCACCAGGCTTTGATAGGCCTGTTTCAAATCACCCGCGGCCAAACCACGTGCGCCCCCGATGCATTCTGTGACGTTGTCGCCAGTTAATTCAAAGTGGACGCCACCTAAATAGCTACCCATCTCACGGTGAATGGTGAATGCTCGCTGAAGCTCCAGCAAAATCGTGTCGAAATGCCGTGTTTTAGTCCCGTCTGCAGTGGTTTCTGTATTGCCATGCATAGGGTCGCATGACCATGTCACTGGAATGCCTGTCGCTTTAACAGCGTCAACCAATGGGGGCAAGTGGGTCTCGATTTGACCCGCACCCATCCGGCTAATTAATAGTATTCGACCTTCTTCGCGTTGCGGGTTTAACATTTGTAGCACATAGGCCAGCCATTCCGTTGTTGCACTAGGGCCTACTTTGATGCCGATTGGATTTTGCACGCCACGTAAAAATTCGAGATGTGCACTGCCTAGCTTTGCTGTACGCATGCCCACCCAAGGCAAGTGAGTGGATAAGTCATACCATTTTCCATCAGGCACTTGTCGTGTGAGTGCTTGTTCGTAATGTAGATGCAAGGCTTCATGCGAAGTAAAAAAATCTACTTTGTTCAGACTACTGTTTTGTAAACCATCAATGGATTTGAGAAAATCCATCGCGTTCGAAATTGAGCCCAGGATCTCATGGTACTCATGGGCTTGTTTGGAGTGTTCAACAAAGCGCAAATCCCATTGTTGGGGGTGGTGTAGATCAGCAAAACCACCATCTAATAACGCACGAATAAAATTCAGCGTCATTGCAGCATAACCATAACCCTTTAACAACAATTCCGGGTCAGGAATGCGTGACTCAGCAGTGAACGCGGGTGAATTGACCAAGTCGCCTCGATAGCTAGGTAGGGTAATGCCATCAATGGTTTCTAAATCAGATGATCGCGGCTTGGCATATTGTCCTGCAATGCGCCCAACACGAATAATCGGCTTGCGCATGCCATGCAATAAAACCAAACTCATTTGCAGCAGTATTTTGAGCTTATTGGTGATGACATCCGACCGGCAATCAGCAAATGATTCAGCACAATCCCCACCCTGTAAAATGAACGCCTCACCACGCCCTGCACGTGCAATGGCATGTTTCAAATGTTTAATTTCACCACTGGTGACCAATGGGGGTAGTTGACTTAATTGTTCAATTACACCTGTTAAATGTGCCTTGTCCGGGTAGTTGGCGGCTTGTTCGTAAGAATGCTTTAACCAGGATGTTGGCGACCAACTTTGCATGATAGTAACCTTGTTGATTGGTAACTACTCGCTCCATTCTCCGAGCGTCAATATCACCCTGCGGGCAGTTACGTTGATTGTACATAAAACCAAGTATGCAATGAATGAGCATGCGCTGCAATAAAAAAAAACCAGTTTTCCCTTGAATTCTCTTTCATGCATCCCCATTTATTAATTTAACTAATTCTGGAGTTGTAGACATGAGTCAAAAACTAAAAAAAGACTGGAAAAAATTTAAGGAAGAAAGTGCCGTGCAAGATAATGTCGAGACCAACGATATAATCACTGGGGACGATGAGAAAACGGGCGGGAACACAGGTGAAAACATTAATGCGCTGGATCATCCATCCTACATAGCACTCGAAGAAAAGCTCACGCTGGCCGAGCAACTAGCCCATGACAACTGGGAAAAATCAGTGCGTGCACTGGCTGAACTGGATAATATTCGTCGACGTGCTGAGCGTGATGTGGCCAATGCACACCGTTTTAGCTTGGAAAAATTCAGCGAATCTCTGTTGCCTGTTGTGGACAGTCTGGAGCAGGCGCTGCAATTGGCGGATAAAGCAGGCGATGCCAATATGCGTGAGGGTCTTGATTTAACCATGAAGCAGTTTGTCGGTGTGCTGGAAAAATTTGATGTCCGACAAATTGATCCTGTTGGAGCAGTATTTAATCCGCATGAACATGAAGCCATGGCAATGCAGGAATCAGCAGATGCAGAACCCAATACGGTTTTGATGGTTTTCCAGAGAGGCTATAAGCTCAATGATCGTGTGATTCGCCCGGCAAGAGTGATTGTAGCTAAGGGACTGTAAAAAAATTTCGGGTGACTTGAAATTAAAATTTCAATCCCCATATTCATAATATTAACAGAATAACCAAAACGTGGAGCAAGAAAAAATGGCAACGATTATCGGAATTGACTTAGGTACAACAAACTCGTGTGTTGCAGTGATGGAAGGTGGTAAACCACGCGTAATTGAAAACAGCGAAGGGCATCGGACTACGCCTTCTATTGTCGCTTATACAAATGACAATGAAATTCTGGTTGGACAGGCAGCCAAACGTCAAGCGGTTACCAATCCAGATAATACATTGTATGCAATCAAGCGTTTGATTGGCCGACGCTTTGATGATCCAGTTGTCGCAAAAGACAAGAAAATGGTTCCTTTCAAGATTGTTAAAGCTGACAATGGCGACGCGTGGGTTCGTGTGAAAGATGATGACAAGGCGCCACCACAAATTTCAGCTGAAGTTTTGCGTAAAATGAAAAAAACGGCTGAAGATTATTTAGGTAAAGAAGTCACCGAAGCGGTGATTACCGTTCCTGCCTATTTTAATGATTCTCAACGTCAGGCCACAAAAGACGCGGGTCGCATTGCAGGTCTTGAAGTTAAGCGTATTATCAATGAACCAACCGCAGCAGCATTGGCTTACGGTATGGATAAAAAACGCGGTGATTCTATCATTGCAGTATATGATTTAGGTGGTGGTACATTTGATATTTCCATCATTGAAATTGCTGAAGTGGATGGCGAGCACCAGTTTGAAGTTCTGGCAACGAATGGCGATACGTTCCTCGGTGGTGAAGACTTCGACTTGGCACTAATCGAATATCTGGTAGCCGAGTTTAAAAAAGATACTGGCATGGATTTGCACAATGATCCACTGGCGTTGCAACGTCTAAAAGAAGCCGCTGAAAAAGGTAAAATCGAGCTGTCTTCTGCTCAACAAACAGATGTTAATCTGCCTTACATTACTGCAGACGCCTCTGGTCCAAAGCATTTAAATATCAAATTAACTCGTGCAAAACTCGAGTCACTGGTTGAAAAACTGGTTGAACGTACAGTCGCTCCTCTGAAAGTGGCGCTGAAAGATGCCGGTTTGACCGTTGCACAAATCAATGAAGTTATTTTGGTTGGTGGTCAAACACGTATGCCCATGGTGCAAAAAGTTGTAGAAGACTTTTTCGGTAAAGAACCACGCAAAGACGTTAACCCTGATGAAGCCGTTGCTGTGGGTGCTGCCATTCAGGCTGCTGTATTATCGGGTGAAGTGAAAGATATTCTCCTGTTAGACGTCACACCATTATCGCTTGGTATTGAAACCATGGGTGGGGTGATGACTAAACTAATCGAGAAAAACACCACCATTCCTACCAAAGCGAATCAAGTGTTTTCAACTGCTGATGATAATCAAACGGCCGTAACAGTACATGTGTTACAAGGCGAGCGTGAACAGGCTTCAGCAAATAAATCATTGGGACGTTTTGACTTGAGAGACATTCCACCTGCACCACGTGGCGTACCACAAGTTGAAGTGACGTTTGATATTGATGCCAATGGTATTTTGAACGTATCTGCCAAAGACAAAGCAACGGGCAAAGCACAATCCATTGTTATCAAAGCATCCAGCGGTTTGAGTGATGAAGAAGTGCAAGCAATGGTTAAAGATGCGCAATCGCATGTTGAAGAAGACAAAATATTCAAAGAATTGGTTGATTTGCGTAACCGTGCCGATGGAATGATTCACAGCAGTGAAAAATCACTGAAAGATTTGGCTGACGACTTGTCTGACGATGAGAAAAAAGGCATCGAAACGGCAATTTCCGAGTTAAAAGATGCTGTGAAAGCCAATGAAAAAATGCAGATCGAAGAAAAACTAACTGTGTTAACCGAGGCATCGTCTAAAATGGCTGAACGTATATATGCGAAAAAATCCGCAGAAGGTCAACCACAGGAAGGTGCTGCCCAACCAGAGCATGCATCTGACAAAAAAGATGAAGGCGTAGTTGACGCAGAGTTTGAAGAAGTGAAAGAAGACGATAAGAAATAATATTATACCTATATTATATATCTGTAGGGGCGAGCGGCGCTCGCCCTTCCTTGGCAACCAGGCACATCATGGTTGAATGAAAGGATTTTTTTTGGCGTGACCTATGTCACGTTTTTTTTTAATATCATCCTGTTTCAGGATGATTTGTAGTGTGAGCATTCAATGCAGCAGCGGGATTATTATGAACTTCTTGGTGTGAGTCGAACCGCCGAGGATGCAGACATTAAAAAAGCTTATCGTAAGTTGGCGATGAAGCATCATCCGGATCGAAATCCTGATGACAAAGCGTCTGAAGAAAAATTTAAAGAAGTACAAAAGGCCTATGCCGTTTTATCCGACAAACAAAAGCGCGCCATGTATGACCAATATGGTCATGCCGGTGTGGACGCTCAAAGGGGTGGTGGCGGAGGTCATGCAGGCTTTAGCGATGTTTTTGAAGATATTTTTGAAAATATTTTTTCCGGTGGACGTGGGCAGCAGCGACAGCAGTCACGTGGCCAGCATGGAGCTGATTTGCAATACAATGTGCAATTGACTCTGGAAGAAGCTGCTCATGGCAAACAGATTGAAATCACAGTGCCACGGCATACTGGTTGTAAAACCTGCGATGGTTCTGGTGCTAAAAAGGGTACTACTCCCAAAGGTTGCGAAACATGCAATGGCATGGGGCAAGTCCGTATTCAGCAGGGTTTTTTCTCCATTCAGCAAACGTGTCCATCGTGTCATGGCGAAGGACGGGTTATTTCTGATCCGTGTAATGCCTGCCATGGTCAGGGACGTGTGCGAGAAAGTAAAAAGTTAACTGTTAAAATTCCCGCCGGTGTTGATAATGGTGATCGCGTGCGCTTAAGTGGTGAAGGCGAAGCCGGTACACATGGTGGTTCTGCGGGTGACTTGTATGTACAGGTTAGTGTAAAACCGCATGCCATTTTTGTACGTCAGGATGGTGATTTGCATTGTGAAGTTCCGATTAGTTTTGTCACTTCAGCCCTAGGTGGCTCAATTGAGGTGCCGACGCTGGAAGGGCGTGTGACTCTGAAAATCCCGCCTGAAACACAAACAGGAAAAACATTTCGTATGCGTGGTAAGGGCATGAAATCCGTACGTGGTTATGCTACGGGAGATTTGTTATGCAAAGTGGCTGTTGAAACACCCGTAAGCCTGTCTCGAGAACAAAAAGATTTGTTAACGCAATTTCAAGAGTCATTAGATAACAGCAAACATGCTCATTCGCCACGATCGACTTCATGGTTTGATGGGGTAAAAAAATTCTTTGAGGATATGTAGTGTTCGAGTAACCACTCGCCCCCGTCTTGTAGGGGCGAGCAGTTACGTTGTCGTTTTAAATGAATGAGAGTCTTCATGATAAACAAGCCCGCCATATTAGTCCTTGCCGATGGCACCGTCTTTGAAGGTGAATCTGTTGGTGCCAACGGTAGTTGCGTTGGCGAACTGGTGTTTAATACGGCCATGACAGGTTACCAGGAAATGCTCACGGATCCCTCTTATGCTCGCCAAATTATTACTTTAACCACAGCACATGTGGGCAATACAGGTTGCAACCCCGATGATATGGAGTCATCCAGAGTATGGGCCGCCGGTGTTGTGATGAGTAATTGTGTGCGAACGCCTAGCAATTACCGTTCTACACAATCTCTGCCGGACTGGCTAAAAAAACAGGGTGTGGTCGCGATAGATGGTATTGATACGCGTCAACTTACGCATCGACTTCGTGAGCATGGAGCCATCGGTGCGTGCATTAGCACCGATGTTACGCAAGTCGATCAGGCGAAAGCCATGGCGAGTTCGTATGCGGGAATGGATGGCGTGGACTTGGCCAAAGTTGTGTCTCGACAAACCATTGAGCGTTGGCATAAAGGACGTGGTGAATGGGCTGCTGAATCAAAGCCTCTGCGCTTTCATGTGGTTGTGTATGACTTCGGGGTCAAGCATTCAATTTTGCGTATTCTCCATGATCTGGGCTGTCACATAACACTCGTCCCGGCACAAACATCGGCTGAAGATGTCATGGCCATGAATCCCGATGGTGTATTTTTATCCAATGGTCCGGGCGATCCTGCTGTTTGTGATTATGCTATTCGGGCTACACAAGCATTTCTTGCGGCTGATGTGCCCGTATTCGGGATTTGTCTGGGATTTCAAATTTTAGCGTTGGCTTGTGGGGCAACTTCACTGAAAATGAAGTTAGGTCATCACGGCGCGAATCATCCGGTTTTGGATGTCAGTACTCAGCAAGTTTTTATCACCAGTCAAAATCACGGGTTTGCTATTGATGAAAATACTCTGCCTGAATATTTGCTCGTTACACATCGCTCCTTGTTCGATCAAAGTTTGCAGGGTATTATGCACCGTGATAAGCCCGCATTTGGTTTTCAAGGACACCCGGAAGCAAGTCCTGGACCGCATGATATTGAGCTTATTTTTAATCAATTTATTCGTTTGATGGGGCCTGCCCCAATTTAATTATTACAGGAGTGTAGTAGCTGTGAAAAATTCTCATGTTTTTACTTCAGAATCCGTATCGGAAGGGCATCCTGATAAGATAGCTGATCAAATATCTGACGCAATTCTCGATGCGATATTAGCGCAAGATCCCAAGGCGCGTGTAGCCTGTGAAACATTTGTTAAAACGGGCATGGTTCTCGTTGGTGGAGAAATTACAACCAATGCTTGGGTGGATGTTGAAGCGATAACTCGTGGTGTAATCAAAGATATTGGTTACAACAGCTCAGATATGGGTTTTGACTGGGAATCCTGCGCAGTTCTGTCTGCCATTGGCAAACAATCAGCTGATATTGCTCAAGGTGTTGATAATCAACAAACCAAAACATTGGGTGCAGGCGATCAGGGCATGATGTTTGGCTATGCCAGCCGTGAAACGGATGTATTTATGCCAGCACCAATTGCTTATGCACATCGTTTGATGGAGCGTCAGGCACGTTTGAGGAAAGAAGGTGTGTTGCCTTGGTTACGACCTGATGGCAAATGCCAGTTAACTCTGAATTATGTAGATGGAAAACCAGTTTCGGTTGATACCATCGTCTTTTCAACACAACATGCGCCCACGATAAGTCATCAGGATTTAATCGAAGCAGTGCGTGAAGAAATTATCAAGCCGGTAATTCCTGAGGCATGGTTACTACCACAAACACGTTATTTTATTAATCCCACCGGTCGATTTGTGATTGGCGGTCCTCTGGGTGATTGCGGCCTGACAGGACGCAAGATTATTGTTGACACGTATGGTGGCATGGCCAGACACGGGGGTGGGTGTTTTTCTGGTAAGGATCCATCTAAAGTCGACCGATCAGCAGCTTACGCAGCTAGACACGTTGCCAAGAATCTCGTTGCTGCGGGTATTGCTGACAAATGTGAAATTCAGGTTTCATATGCAATTGGTATAGCAGAACCTACATCCATTTCCGTTGAAACGTTTGGAACCGGCCATTTGGATGACATGGCGATTATCGAATTAATCAAAATGCATTTTGATTTAACCCCGCAGGGGATTATCGATCACCATGATTTATTACGTCCCATTTATCGACAAACAGCAAGCTATGGTCACTACGGCCGGGACAATTTGCCTTGGGAACGTTTAGATAAAGTAGCTGAACTGCGCAAGGCTGTATAATTCTAACGCTGGTGGGCAAAGGAGCGGGAGCGACGTGCCCATCATGAACGTTGCATTAACGTAGGTTGGGCCTTGGCCCTTGGCCCAACAATTAAAAGAGAGAAACCACATGTTAGTACAAAACGACATTACAACAGACTACAAAGTAGCCGACATTTCCCTTGCTGCCTGGGGACGTAAAGAAATCGCCATTGCAGAAACCGAAATGCCTGGCCTGATGGCATTACGAACAGAATTTGGTGCAAGCAAGCCATTAAAAGGCGCTCACATCGCGGGCTGCCTGCACATGACCATTCAAACAGCCGTTTTGATTGAAACGCTGATTGCCTTAGGCGCTGACGTCAGATGGTCTTCCTGTAATATTTTTTCAACACAAGATCATGCTGCCGCCGCAATTGCCGCAGCCGGTATTCCTGTATTTGCCTGGAAAGGTGAATCTGAAGAAGAATATTGGTGGTGTGTTGAACAAACCTTGCGTGGTCCTGATGGTTGGAAACCCAATTTATTGCTGGATGATGGCGGCGATCTCACCCAAATTATCCATCAAAATTACCCAGAAATGCTCGATGCAATCAAAGGCGTATCAGAAGAAACCACCACAGGTGTTGCCCGATTATATGAAATGGCCAAACGCGGTGAATTGAAAATGCCAGCGATTAATGTCAACGATGCGGTGACTAAATCTAAATTCGACAACCTCTATGGTTGCCGCGAATCGTTGCTGGATGGCTTGAAGCGCGCCACAGACGTGATGATAGCCGGTAAAGTCGCCCTGATCCTCGGGTATGGCGATGTGGGTAAAGGTTGTGCACAAGCATTGCGCGGTCAAGGTGCAACGGTATATATCGCTGAAATTGATCCAATCTGTGCACTGCAAGCCGCAATGGAAGGGTATCGAGTTGTCACTCTGGATGATGTTGCCGAGCAAGTTGATATTGTCGTTACGGCAACCGGTAATTCGCATGTTGTAACACGCGAACACGTAGCACGTATGAGAAATCAGGCTATTCTATGCAACATTGGGCATTTTGATTCCGAGATTGATATCCAGGGTCTGCGTCAATATGAATGGGAAAACATTAAGCCACAGGTTGATCACGTCATTTTTCCAGATGGAAAACGCATTATCGTATTGGCCGAAGGTCGTCTAGTGAATTTAGGCTGTGCTACAGGTCATCCAAGTTTTGTGATGTCAGCATCGTTTACTAATCAGGTCTTGGCACAAATTGAATTGTTTGAACGTGCTGATAACTATGCAAATCAAGTTTACGTCTTGCCAAAACATCTGGATGAAAAAGTAGCTCGATTGCATTTGGCCCGTATTGGCGCAAAGCTGACCCAATTAACTGCAGAGCAGGCAGAATACATTGGCGTACCTGTGAGTGGACCTTATAAGCCAGAACATTATCGTTATTAATACCCCGTCTTTGCGAGCGAAGCGAAGCAATCCAGGGCCGCAAGCGATGCAGCGCAAGGACGCTGGATTGCTTCGCCTACGGCTCGCAAAGACGAACTTACAGGAGTTCATCTTTTTATCGTTTAATTTAACATAAACATCCCGATCGGGTTTATTCTTTGCTAATCTATACTATAATGAATAAATCATCCCGACAGGTACGATTTATGAAAATTCTCACAACAACTGATTTTGGCGCATTAATTCGAGACACGCGTAAACAATCGAAGTTAACCCAATCTCAATTAGCTGCTGCAGCGGGAATTGGTGAGCGTTTTGTTCGTGAGCTTGAAAAGGGCAAAGCGACTTGTCAATTAGAAAAGTCGTTGTTGGTTCTTCATATGCTTGGCATCTGCCATGGTGTTCAATTTTCTTATTGGCAACATGGATGCCCATAGTAAAAATTTTTCTTTATTACAACACAAACCTTCACAATTTAGGTTGGCACCCTTTTATGACATCGTCTGCACCCGTGTTTACCCGGAGCTGGTATCCAAAATGGCAATGAAAATCGGGAGTAAATACCATGTTGACGAGGTTCTACCACGTCACTGGGAGCAGCTCTGTCAAGAAATACATTATTCATTTCCAGCGCTAAAAGGACTAATCAATCAGCAAGGTGAAATATTGCTGGGTTCAATGGATTGGAGCAAACAATTTTTTAATGCCCGCACACAAGGATCGCCCATTATTAATCAAATAATTGAGGTCGCTAAACGGCACATTAATAAAACACTGGAGCGGTTTGAAAAATTTTCATAGGCAGGAAGTGATCTGTTTTTTCTGGATGTTGGATTATTATCTGCAAAAAGTGGTCTCCTCTCTTCTGGACTAAATTCGGTTAAAACGAATATTTTGTATTCAAATTAAAGAGAAATAGTGTACAATGTGCTATTATTTTATCTTTTAAACTTAATCGAGTAGATTAGAAAGGAATGATTATGCCTAATACACCACCCAATAATATGTTTGAAATGCTTTTTTTAAAAGACCATAGGATAAATAAAGATCAATTTATTCACATGATAAGTAAATCAGAACAATTTAAGAAGAATATGTTAAAATTCGAGAGGTCGATCCAGAAAGCCGTATCTCGCTTTGAGGCTTTGAAAGCCGAACTTCAGGAAGAACTGTGGTTAGATTATGAGACATTAGCAGATCTCTGCAGTAGTTTCGCCAGTGCAGTTATAGAGCGGTATCGCCTAGACTTCCCTTCACCAATACTTATGATGAATGATTTATTACTGAATTATTTACCTATACAACGTCAACTTTTTGATTTCCATCATATTTGCGCTGATCGGTCTCATAATAGATACATTTCCTTTCCTGAGGCAGAACTCGAGAGTTATGGTACTAACTTAACGATAGCTATCTCTAATAGTGACGTTTTAGGTTCACAGACCTTAATCTCTCAAGTCACTAACATCAATAAATATTCATATGGCTTTGGAAATAACCCCTTATTACTTGCTGTAGCGAAGGGTTGGACACATTATCACCACACATATTATTTTAATCCGCGTGAGCCGCTAACGATCACAGGTCAACGAAAAATTATTGAAGGACTTTTCTCTCGCCAAGACTTAGATGTTAATAAGCAACATTTGTTTAATGGTATGACTGCACTACACATAGCATGCTTACGTGGTGATGATCCTCTACTCATACAAAAATTATTAGCGCGTGGTGCTGATGTTGAGCTTATTGATTACGAAGGTAAGATAGCAATGGATTATTTAGATGTTGATTATTCAAATGCAAAGCAAATTTTTCTCTGTTTACATCCCGATAATAGCGAGACATCGGACGTTTATACTTTGCCTGGAGAACAAGAGCGAATAAATCATATTGAACAAATTCGCGCTGTTTTTACAGAATTCATTGAATCTGAATACGCTGATAATTCAATTGGAATCTCATTATGTTGAAACACAAGATGTTGATTGCAGTTGCAAATAGTTTGGAAATTGGAGAGTTTTAAAATGATAATCTAAAGAATGCAATAGCCGAATTATAGATGGCGATCTCGGCGGATATATTTATAAAAAGAGGGTGGCAAGAGAAGGGCAGGGCAAAAGTGGCAGTTACAGAACTATTGTTGCTATTAAAAACCAGGTTTAAATCTATCTTCATTAGTTGTTTCCGGCGTGACTGGTTTTGATCGATCTTTTGAGTTTTCGTCTTTAAATTTGGCACATATTTGCTTCGTTATTTCTTTCTTAATTTTGTTTTCCATTTCCGGGTTTTCAAAAGTGATTTGTACTTCGCTCACGGATTTTGGGTTATGTTCAGCCATATAAGTAGCAACAAGTTTTTTAATCAGATGACTTTCTTCCTCTAACGTAACATTTTCAAAGGTTGCAGATACTGTTTTATCAGCAGAAACGTTCACATCAAGATGGGGGACATCTTTTCCATCCTTTTTTGATTGAATGACAAAACCGCCATCTGTAGGTATTTTTTCAATACTGTATTCTGATTTACCTTCCCCACCTAAATAGTTAGTCATGAAATCGATGTATTCTTGATCAGTTTTGAAGCTCCGAGTGGGAGCGGGCTCTTGGGATAAGGGTTTTAATTTAGTCGATTGCATGGTATCCACACCCAATGCAGCAGGCATAGGCTTCAGATCGGATATGAACCGTTCGGTGACCTCGGCCAATTTTTGTGTAAAATTAACCTTAGGCATTCCTGCACTATTGGCCATCAAGGCAGACCCAAATAGGTCTCCACTCATATTAAAAACGTCTGCAAATTTCCCAATCTTGAACAATGTGTTGGAGATTTTTGTATCTGATTTTTTCAGAATTGTAAGGTCTTTTCTGAGTTCTTGCTTTATTTTATCAAAGGCTTCCTCTGAAAGGTTCTCTTTCATTATGCGCTCAAAATTTTCTCTCACTCGTTTGACTGTTTCTCGTTTTTCTTCCGATACTCCTGTTTTGCTCGCCACTGCTTCTTTCCAACCGTCAAAATCGACATTCTTAAAACTATTATTAATATTCTCCATGGAAAAAAAATCTTTACCAAAGTCATCAACTGTTTTTCTCACGGTAAATTCTTTACCAAAGTCATCAAGTGTTTTCCGCATTGCTTGATTTATTTCTTTTGAAACTTGATATTTTGGCATGATAGTCTTCCTTA
>JABDAB010000048.1 GCA_013289415.1 Gammaproteobacteria bacterium | reverse complement strand
AAAGATGGACGTGGGTGAAAAACATCAGTCAATTACCAGCTTCTCAAATTGCGCAGAGGTTGCAAGAAAACCGCCACATTGTATATAAAGAAAAAACGTTCCATTTATCATTTTGGAAGGTTGCCGCTCAAAAACGACATGCAGATACGTTTGAATTTACAATGAATGATGAGACTTCAATCATTCCTACAAAGACCGGCAAGCACTTATCAGCCGCTCCATTCTCTCAATGGTTTAAATTGCAAGAAAATGTAGCAGATAACGATGGAAATAGTCGATTGTTGGATATTAAAACAGGAAAAACCGCTTGATACGGTTATTTAAACATTGGACAGAAGAACATGAAAAAAGACTCATGTCCTTCTGTCCATGATAATGAGTTCATGAGTTCATGAGTTCATGAGTTCATGAACTCCAATCTATTGGATAATCCTGGAAAAAGCAGTTGAATCGTAGCGAGATGGTCTAATGTGCTGGTTCCTTATCCTGTAGACCATAAATCGCTTTGTGTTGTGTAAAGTTAGTTGCTGTATATAACTGATAATTCTATGAATCAAGCCTACTGCGCTTATTTGCCTGCGAGTCGTCTTCATGTTCTTCGCTTTCTATAGCTTCAGGGTGAGTAACTTTACCTAAGATCGAAAAAACACCCAGGTTTACAAGCGGGGTAGTTGCATTGGTGAGCGAGGAAGCGCCAAGATTATCGAGAAATGCCATGAACTCACGGCCAACAGCGCTACGAATCGCGCCAGAGCCTGCCTTGCGAGATGCCATGGCAGCAATTGATTTTATGCTATGTCCACTAGACCGAAGTTCTTGAAAATATTTTTGAACAGCATAAATGTTTTTGGAGCCGCCATCGTGCCCTGCAATGGAGACAATTTGCGCTGCAGTGAGTTCTAAGCCGCGCAATTCGTTGAAAGCGGCTTTCACGGCCTCGATGTTTTTGGAGCCGCCAATGTTTCCTGCAATCTTGACAATTTGCGCTGCAGTGAGTTCTAAGCCGCGCAATTGGTTGAAAGCAGCTTTCACGGCCTCGATGTTTTTGGAGCCGCCATTGTGCCCCGCAATGGAGACAATTTGCGCTGCAGTGAGTTCTAAGCCGCGCAATTCGTTGAAAGCGGCTTTCACGGCCTCGATGTTTTTGGAGCCGCCACCGTGCTCTGCAATGGAGACAATTTGCGCTGCAGTGAGTTCTAAGCCGCGCAATTGGTTGAAAGCGGCTTTCAAGGCCTCGATGTTTTTGGAGCCGCCACCGTGCCCTGCAATGGTGACAATTTGCGCTGCAGTGAGTTCTAAGTCGCGCAATTCGTTGAAAGCGGCTTTCACGGCCTCGATGTTTTTGGAGCCGCCAATGTTTCCTGCAATCTTGACAATTTGCGCTGCAGTGAGTTCTAAGCCGCGCAATTCGTTGAAAGCGGCTTTCACGGTCTCGATGTTTTTGGAGCCGCCATCGTGCCCTGCAATGATGACAATTTGTTCTTGATTCAAGTGATAAGGCGTAGCTAGCAAGTTATTGCAGTTATTCAGCACGGCCTGGACAGTGTTGCTGGATGAGCCGCGTACAATGAGCCTGTCAGTTTGTTCTTGAGTGAAACCCTCATTCAAAAGGCGCGCGGCTTCATTATCATACCGTTGACGTGAAATCTTGAATTTTATCAGTTTCTGGTCAAGCGTTAGTATTGGTTTTGGCATGCTAATCCATCGTAGTCATTTATCGGTAAATTTATGTGAAACAATACGTGGCATCAAGTTCAATTATATGGCATTTTACGCTAAGTTAAAAAATAATGCAATTTACAGGTACCCGCATGAGTTTCAAGGATGATTTATTATGCTTTATTTAGCTAGCCCGTTGTGCAATGCATGAGCTTGGATGTAGATGGATTTACAAATGAAATAGAGGGTGGTGAGGTTACCATTCATGTTGATACGAACCATAAGCTGCTAAAATTAGCCCGTCAATTGCCGTGGGATGAAATGCTGGCAACACTATTGCCTGATTTGCAACGGACAGAAAAAGCGTGTTGGTGGATGGGGCGACCACTACGTGTTCGTATTCATCTTGGGGTTTACTTATTACAGCATATGTTCAATTTAACCGACAGGGTTGCCGAGCAGCAGGTGCGCGACAACGCTGCCTTTCGTTATCGGGCAAAGCATTTCGCGACAGCGACAAGTTGCCTTTTGTGGAAAAAAGCAAGAGATCTCTTACAACATTATAAGAGATCTCTTACATGATTATAAGAGATTTCTTGTTTGTATTGTAATCACATAATGTATAATTGGCGAACATATTTGGCTTGCTGATTAGATACTCGCTTTAAAGAAAAAATCATGGTTCCAGTTACAATAATGTAACCCGTAGTTACGAATATTTGTCTATAAAACAGATTCAAATGACACGATGTATCTAATTTTTGATGTTGGAGGCATACAAATGATGATAAAACTAGAACGAGCAGTAGAGCCAGCAGTAGTTCATGAAGAGAGGTCGATTTACAATAGCGATTATGCACAGCCATATTATAATGAAACCTTGTATTATCCATCACATGTAAGGTCTGTAATTCTCGAATCTCCGTTGGCTTTAAATTTGGTTTACACACAGCAACCATTATATTATCGCAGTCAATATGAAGTAGTGCGCATTGCTGGTTTAATGTCACTGTCTACAGGAAATATTTTTCAAGCTTATTTGATTAGATTAGCCTACCCTGATTTATCGGGGAGATCTGTTCTTACACAAGAAATGTTTGAAGAAATGAATCAGAATTATCAAGTGAGATATGCCGCTCAAGAATTTTTGAGAGCGCTGCGCGAAATTGAGCATTCTGATGAATTGGATATAAGAAGTGCATTGCGCGATCTGTTAAGGAACTTTTATGCGGTTGCGGCTTCACCAGGACCACCACCACCTCCACCACCAGGTTCAGAAGATGATCTTGCCAAAAAAATAGCGCGTGAATTGGCAAAGATCTATTATGAAAATCTTGATCTAACCATAGAAGACATTCAAACCGTTATTAAAAAATATTTCAAAACTGATGAAGCCATCCAGGCCATTACAGATGATTTTATTGACAAAATAGTTCATGCAAAAATTGATCAAGACCGTATGGAATTACGTGCACTATTACCTGATGAAAATATTATCAAGGTTGCGATTGACGCATTACGTCAACCACAATCGTTCCTGCAAGTGGTTCAAGATTGGATAAAACGAGCTTGGAACTTTATTGCCAGTTGGTTTGGAGGTGGAGGTGGCGGTGGTGGGAATGGGAATGAGAATGAGAATGGTCAAAATTCACAGCTGTATCGATACAAAGTAGCCATCACTAAAACGATTGATAAATACATTAGTTGGTGGAAAATGAGCTGGTTTGGTCATCATCACGATGGTCGAGCAAGAGCTGTTAAAGAAGCCATTCAATTTTCAGGAAGCACGCAAGAAATTCAGAATATTCTTGAGCGTCAAAAATATATGGTTGTCCCTGGGAACGAGAACAATAGGAACCTTCCATCCACAATATGGAATGATCAACGTTGGAACTCGCCAGATACAGTGAAAAATAAATATCCTGTAAATCAATCTGGATATTTTAAGGTTGTTTCCGAGGCTCTTGAAATTGATCCTTTCAATCCGCAGTCCAAACCTTGATTGAGCATTTGCAGTCCGAACGCATGCCAATCTCTCAATGGTTTAAATTGCAAAAAAATGTAGCAGATAACGATGAAAATAGTCGATTATTGGATATTAAAATAGGTAAAACCGCTTGATACGGTTATTTGGACATTGGACAAAAGAACATGAAAAAAGACTCATGTCCTTCTGTCCATGATAATGAGTTCATAAGCTCGAATCTATTCATCTGCCAGACGAAAATATTTTGAGCCAAAATAGCGTTCAAGTTTTTTTCTAATTGTACCCCGGCTAATACCAAGAATTTTAGCTGCTTGCAATTGATTCCCTCGGCGTTTTTCCATAACTGCTTGTAAAAGAGGTGGCTCTACTTCACAAAGAATCATGTCGTACAAATCCCGAATGGATTTACATTTGTTTTCAGCAAGAAAACGTGTCACTAATCCATAAACCAGATCATGCAGCCCATTATCTTCTTGTATAGCGTTTTTTTGTATCACAATATCAGTCATCATAATTACCTTATTTTAAATTAAAATTAAAAAATTCAATGGATTTAAATGGTTACTGTCCCTAGTTGGTGGAGCAGAATATCTAACGAAGGTGACATATTTCAGGCATCAATCGAATTCATTGAGCGTGTAGTATAACGTTAATACATATTGCTGTCGTGAGCATATTGATTATTCTTTTGTAAGAGATCTCTTATAATTATGTAAGAGATCTCTTACAATCATATAAGAGATCTCTTGGTTTCATCGTCAGGAAGCACATATAATGATAAATAAGTAATCAATTGTAATCCACCTTGCACCATATGGTTCTGTTCTAAGTCAAAATTCATAACAACTTGATCTGCTATAAAAAATGCAAACCAGTATGATAACGAGATGATGAATGCATATTGAGCTCGATGGAGCCAAATCCCTGTATCACGGTTTAAGCCTAAGCTCGCCCAACAAAAAAAACCGGTTGTAATCAATGACCATAATAAAATACCGAGAAACAGGAAAGGGGGTAGCCATGATGGGACGTGATACATGGATAATGATTGAATCAGATATGGGTAATTCTGATCCTTTGCCCAACTTGCCGTTAGAAGGTTAATATGTGCCAGAGCACCCACGACATCGGTCCAGAGTGCTATTAACCACCATGCCGTCCAAAAAAGGATGATTATTTTTTTGAATAGTAGGTTATTTATTTGTGGGTAAATGCGCATTAGTTATTTATAGGCGCGGTAACCGTGACTGGTAAAATCCCGTTTTCAGTTTTTTCAATTACACCTTTCTCAACTGTCGGATCGGTAAGCATCGGTGCGGGATTTTTAAGAGCATCGGTCAATGTGATAAATGTATAACCATTGTCTTTATACATTTTAATAATATCACCCAACAGATAGCTGTTCAGTACATTGGCATGGATCAACAGGATTTGTTTTACAGGTTGCTCCCCAGCCTGTTTTTCGGCACGCAGGGTTTGCTTCCAGATATAGGCCAGATAGCTGCCTTTCAGTGTATTTAAATAGGTCGTTCTTGTTCGATAGGGGACTTTATACAGTCGTTCGTTAAATTCAAAATCTTTGCTATCAATGGTGACTGGCGCGATAATATAATGATGTTCGGTGAGGTACTCAAGAACTTTGGGTTTTGAAATTTTGTTTCCTTCCGCCAGATAGGGATAACGAAAATATTTAGGTTCAGTAAATAAGGGCGTAAGAACTTTATCAGCCCGATCCACATCGGCGATGTATTTGTCAGCATTCATGCTGTTTAAGTTATAATGCGAATACGTGTGGTTGCCGATCATGAACCCTGCACTGCGAAATTTCTCAAGAAACTCCCATTGTCCTTTTTCTATGGCGCCAGCAATGACAAAACCGGTCGCGGGAACCTTATTTTCAGTTAGTATTTGAATGATTCTCATAAAACGCTCGGTTGAACGTTGTATGTTTCCCGGCGTATTCATTTGTGAAGCGACCAGCGGTAGATCATCAATAGTGATGGCTATCTCGCGTGTTTGAGCAAAGCTGCTGCTGGAGAGCAACGACAGGGATAGCAATATACATAAATTATAAAATTTTTGCATGAGTAGTCCTTGAGTTAACTTACTTATTTTAGTGTAGCACTTGCAGACAGATCTACAATTAAATGATAAAATATGTATTTTTTCTGGTTATATTATTTCTTATGTGGAAATTATTGTATCAATTAGCTTCTCCAAAAGCATTTTATACCCTCTCAGGTCGCCTGATTCCCAGTCTTGCCACGAGTGCTGGTCTGATGTTGTTCGCTGGAATACTCTGGGGATTGGTTTTTGCACCACCTGATTATCAACAGGGTGATGCTTTTCGTATTATTTATATTCATGTACCGTGTGCGTTTTTATCCATGTCACTGTATGCGGGGATGGGTTTTCTTGCGTTGCTTCTCTTGGTTTGGCGCATAAAACTGGCCGGATTGATGTTAACTGTTGTTGCACAAACCGGTGCTTGCATGGCATTTTTGGCTTTGGTTACTGGTAGCATTTGGGGTAAACCAATGTGGGGAACCTGGTGGGTTTGGGATGCGCGGTTAACCTCTGAATTGATTCTGCTGTTTCTATATGCAGCCATTCTGGCTATAGGCAACGCTTATCAGAATAAAGAGCAAGGTGATAAAATTATTGCGATTTTAACCTTGGTGGGTTTGGTTGATTTACCGATAATTCACTATTCAGTGTATTGGTGGAATACGCTGCATCAAGGGGCTACGTTGTCTGTTTTTTCCAAGCCAAAAATCGATGTCAGCATGTTATACCCATTAATATTAACCCTGATTGGTTTTTCCCTATATTGTGTTGTAGTCATTTTATTAAGAGCACGCAATGAAGTATTGCTGCGTGAACGTCGTCAGACATGGGTTAGAGTGTTGATTGAAGGGGGGGTAGCATGACTGGATTTTTACATTGGTTTGCCATGAATGGTTACTCAATTTATATTTGGCCAGCTTATGGGGTGGTTTTTTTTGTGTTGACGATGAACTTGCTGTCAATTAAGAGACTGGGACTTCGCACGCGTAAATGGTTGCGTCAGTCATGAAACCTGCACGCCAACGTAAAATCGGAGTGATTGTGCTGATGCTGGCCGTGGTCAGTATTGCAATATCTCTGGTTTTGTATGCGTTGAGGCAAAATATCAACCTATTTTATACGCCAACCCAAATTTCACAAGGTGAAGCGGCGGGCACTCGCGCAATTCGTGCCGGTGGCATGGTGGTTCCTGGCAGTATCGTTCGGAAATCAGGCGATTTAACGATTCATTTTAAAATAACGGATTATAAACATACGGTAGACGTGGTTTATCGTGGGGTTTTACCTGATTTATTTCGCGAAGGACAGGGCATTGTGGCACAGGGTGAGTTGATTGATAACCAGCATTTCAAGGCGATTACTGTATTGGCGAAACATGATGAGAAATACATGCCGCCAGAAGTGCGGGATGCGTTGTTGTAGGGGCGAGCGGCCGCTCGCTCTTCTATAAACCATGATGAGGGTTTTAATATAGCATGATCGCAGAACTGGGTTTATTTTCACTCGTATTAGCGTTGCTTTTCGCCGTGTTACTGGTCGCACTGCCTACACTAGGTTTATGGTTAAACAAACCTGTCTGGCAAGACTCTGCGCGTATTTACGTTGGTGGGCAATTTGCTTTTGTAGCCTTGGCATATATCTGTCTGACCATATGTTTTTTATGTGATGACTTCACGGTTTCATATGTTCTCACTAACTCAAGTCTAACCTTGCCGTGGTTTTATAAACTGTGCGCGGTCTGGGGAGGGCATGAAGGTTCAATGTTGTTGTGGGTAGCCATTTTAAGTTTGTGGATGTTGGCTGTCAGTGTGTTTAGTCAACGTCTTGATGACGCATTTCGTGTGCGGGTTTTAATTGTTCTAGGCGCTTTGAGTATTGGTTTTATTCTGTTTTTGTTAATGACGTCCAATCCGTTTATGCGTCAATTTAATATCCTGAACAGTCACGGACGCGACTTGAATCCGTTGCTGCAAGATCCTGGCTTCCTGTTTCATCCACCCATGCTTTATATGGGCTATGTTGGTTTTTCGGTGGCGTTTGCCTTCGCGATTGCAGCACTGTGGATGGGACACGTTGAAACATCATGGGCCAAGTGGGCGCGGCCATGGACACTGGCGGCCTGGTGTTGTTTGACGGCGGGTATCACGCTGGGTAGCTGGTGGGCCTATCGTGAGTTAGGCTGGGGTGGCTGGTGGTTTTGGGATCCAGTTGAGAATGCGTCGTTTATGCCTTGGTTGGTTGGCACGGCGTTGTTGCATTCCTTAATGGTGAGTGAGCAACGTCACCAATTTGTTGCTTGGACAATGCTGCTGGCGATCAGTGCATTTTCTCTGAGTTTGATTGGTACGTTTTTGGTGCGTTCAGGCGTATTAACGTCTGTGCATGCATTTGCTGTTGATCCCCAACGCGGGTTGTATATTTTAATCTTTTTATTTGTAGTCATTGGCGGTTCACTGTTGCTGTTTGTCCTGCGTGCACAAACGTTGCAACGTCGTGATAACCCGGCCCCTGTTTCGCGTGAGAGCGCGTTGTTGTTAAATAATGTATGTCTGGTTGTCGCCATGTTAACCGTGTTGATGGGTACAGTGTATCCGTTATTAATTGATGGTCTTGGTCTGGGTAAATTATCCGTTGGTGCACCATACTTTAATGCTGTATTTATTCCGCTCATGATTCCGTTGTTATTGTTGATGGGGCTTGGCGTGCATTTGCGTTGGAAAAAAGATAGTTTAATCCGGGTAATGAAGGAGCTTGGCTGGGTAGCTGCAGCCAGTATTGTGTTACCGGTGCTATTGTTGATTTTCTTGGCAAAAGGCATTAATGGTTCCGTGCTGTTGGGGTTGGTGTTAGCATTCTGGATCATCTTAAGCACACTCAACGCGTTGAAGAATCGCATCAGGCAACGTGGTGTGAGAGCAATTGGTCAAGCGTTTTATGGCATGTTGCTTGCGCATATCGGGGTTGCGGTAAGTGTGATTGGGATTGCCGTTTCATCCGGTTATGGAATACAGGATGATGTGAAAATGTCACCCGGCACATCGGCGTCATTGGCGAATTATCGTATGGAGTTTGTGAAGGAAACGGCACTGTCAGGTCCCAATTATCACGGCAGTCGGGTGCAGTTTATTATTAGCGGCCCCCATCGACAAGCCGTGATTTATCCTGAAAAACGCATTTATGAAGTAGGGGGCATGGCGATGACCGAATCAGCCATTGATGTGACACCATTTCGAGATATCTATGTTGCCCTTGGTGAGCCACTCGATGACACAGCATGGTCGGTTCGTCTGTATTACAAACCATTTGTGCGCTGGATTTGGTGGGGAGGTTTCCTGATTGTAGCAGGGGGGTTATTGGCCTTGCTGGATAGACGTTATTACTCACGTGAGGTGCCTGCATGAAAACGGTGTATTGGCGAATTATCCCCTTGTTTTTATTTGCCATGCTGGTTGTTTTTTTCTGGCGTGGATTATCGCTGGATCCACAGCTTTTGCCCTCAGTGAAAGTGGGTAAATCATTGCCGGTTTTTGAATTACCAACTGTGGGTGATAGCACGGAAAAGTTTACGCCGAACAGCATGCGCGGGCAGGTGGTTTTATTGAATGTGTGGGCGAGCTGGTGTGGAGCATGTTCCGAGGAGCAGGTTTTTTTGATGGAACTTGCACGACAGGGCGTTGCCATTTACGGTTTGAATTATAAAGACGCCATGGATGATGCAACACATTGGCTGGCAGAGTGGGGCAATCCGTATAAAATGATTGGGTCTGATATCCTGGGTCAAGTTGCTATTGATTTGGGCGTATATGGCGCACCCGAAACATTCTTGATTGATAAGGCAGGGGTCATTCAATATCGACATGCCGGGATCTTAACAGCTGACGTTTGGCAGAAGACGTTTTTGCCGCGGCTTGTGGAATTGGAGAGAGCGGGATGAGTAACCTGTCGGATCGCTTAAAACGCATCTTGTTTATATTCCTGCTCCTGCTCCTGTTCCAAATCACAGGACATACCAACACGCTATACCCCTTGAACACACTAAAACAGGACGCACAATTCACCCATCTATTGCGTGAGTTGCGTTGTCTGGTCTGCCAAAATCAAGATTTGGCTGATTCTAACGCAGGCCTTGCCAAAGATTTACGCGATGAGGTATACCATCTGGTTAAAGAGGGAAAGAGTGATGATGAAGTAGTTCATTATCTGACCGCTCGATATGGTGATTTTATTTTATTTAAACCGCCTGTTAAAGCCGTGACGGCATTGCTGTGGTTTGGTCCAGCGCTATTTATGTTGCTGGGAGTTTTGATTTTTTGGCGAACATGTTGTAAGCGAAACTGTGATGAATGAATGGTGGTTATTGATTTGTTTTTTAATACTTTTATTGCTTGCATTAAGTGTAGCACTTTATCCATTGCGTAAGTCCCGTATGGCCCTGTTTTTGACACCGGTTTTGATTGTTTTGGTCGGTTTAGCCTATTGGCGTTGGGGTGCATGGCCTGAGTGGGTGAGTCATCTGGAAACAAGCAAAAAGCAACAACGTATACAAACGATGTTGAAATCGATTCGCGATCCAGCAGAATTAATAGCAAAATTAAAGTCGACATTGCGTAAACAACCCAACAGTGCGCGAGGCTGGTATTTGCTGGGTCGTTTGTATGTCAGTCAAAATCAATGGCAGCAAGCCAATGAAGTCTTTGAACGAGCGCATACACTGCAACCTGATGATGAGCAGATCACGGTTAATTATGTCCAAAATTTATGGCAGTTAAATCATCAGACCTTTGATAAAACCAGCCGAGCTTTATTGAATAGTGTTCTGCAACGCAATGCGAATCAGCCTGATGCCTTGGCTATGCTGGCAATGGATGCTTACAGACGGCATGAATATCAACAGGCCATTAATTTTTGGCAACGTTTATTGAAACTCGTATCGCCTCAGTCAGAGGAGGCACAGGCCATTCGTAAAGCGATTGCGAAGGCGCAGTTGGGTTTTTAAATACTCTCTAAATCAAATCCATCATCTGGGAATTGGTGTTAGTTGATTCATGCTTAGGCAGAATTTTTTCTGATGTGCCTCGGTTATTTTTATGTTTCCCGAATTGAAAAAAAGAAAGTCCAGTCCGGTGCTGTGAGGACGTTTTAGATGATTTAGACTGTTCCAGTTTATCCAGACGTTTGGACATGATTTCAATTTTTTCATCCTGGTTGTCCATGTGCTTTACCTGGTCATTTTTAAGGCGATGAAATTGTGTGTTAATATCCACCAGCTTGATATTCAGATGAGTAAAGAGCCGAGCATGCTGGTTTTCCAGTTCCTGTATTTTTATGCGAAGAGAGGTAAGCTCGTCGTCTTCCCTGATAGTTTGATCATGGTTTTCGATGGATTGTTGGAGACAGACTTTATATTGTTGAGTCAGTTGACTGATTTCATCATTGATCCGAGTGCGCTCATGATTGTCGCGGATTAACTGCTCATCAAAGCGCAGATTCAATAATTGCAGAGCATCTTCTACCTTGATGTTTTTCATCTCAACCAATTCCCAGTCACAGCCAAACTGAATAAAAGAAGGTCTTATTGTGCAGTCTGATAACTTGGAACCATTCAGCATGGCATGAGAAAAGTCGCCCGAAAAATGGAGTTGTTGCCACATGCTTTTTTCTGCATGGACGTGCTGAAAATTAGACCCAGCCAGCTCATTTCTCGCAAATAGTGCTCCATTCAGATAGGCCTTTGTCCACACTGTATTTCGCAAGTTGCAATCACTTAAATCGACGAGACCCACGAACCAGACTTCGGAGAAATTACCATCAGATAAATCAAGGCCGCTTAGCCGGTCATCATTGCAGGCGGCAATCAAGTTGCTATTTAAAGACTCAGACAGGTATTCATTTAAACTTTTTACGGATTGATTTGAATGTATGGCAGACTTGACGCCTGTCATATAATCAGAAACCTGCTGACGGGAAACCTGATAATAACTGGAAAAATGTTGTTTATTTTTATCGAGGATCTCCTGCATGGCTTCAGGGCTTAATGGTTTAAGGCTTTTTCTGTTTACTGCGGCTGTCTCTGAGCTGAGTTCTGTTTGGGGCACTGTGGCATACCCGTATTGTTGCTGCAAGGTTGTCTTGTTTCTGGATAACATATTGCTTGGGGATGAAACATACAACGTATATAGCCCAGGAGATGGAACATCATACACAGCAAGTCCGGCACGAGAGCATGCCAATTTGGCATAAGTCACCGCAAGTGAAGGTGAGCATCGTGTGGTTTCATAATACGCTTCTTTGACCTTGACTGTTGTTGATTGTTGAATTATGGATAGTGTGGCTTTTGCCATGAAGTAATCTAGAAAAATTTCTGCACTTAAAGAGGTGGTTAGGTCGTCTTTTTCTGCCAACTCAGTGGTCAATTTTTTTATTGCGCGATCAGCAACGTAAATGGCAAAAGTAGTTACAGAGGCTTCTTCAAGGATTTCATCAATAAAATGACGGTACCGCACGGACGCCAAGCATGCAACTTGCCTTAACAGGATAGTCAGCGACAAATGGATCTCGTCCAGTTTGGTTTCATCAGGAGAGAAGGGGTCGTCCTTGTGATCTATATGACGTTTTACAAATTGATAACCCCCATTAATCGTTTGCAATAACACAATGCAAGCCGCAGCGCTCCCAATGCTTATTCCAAGCGTAGGTGCAGATCCAGCAATACCGGCTACGGACACGGCTGCGGACAGGAGGTTCACGCCACTCGCTACCCCATCTATTCTATGATCAAGTGAGGAGCTTGGGTTAGGTGTATTTGATTCTATATGAAGAAAGGATTTTAACATCGGTTGCATATGATGCATAAAAATATGGATAAATCGTACTTGCCTTGGCGTGTATACACTAGACATGGAATAATCCTTTTCAATGAAAGTATCTGTATACTAAGGGTAGACCGGAATAGCAGGGATGCAAGTATGAATTTAAAATAATTTTGAAAGGGCAAATGTCAACAGCCCCTAATAACTGCTAGGGCTACCGCACGTGTGCTTAAATATCAAGCAACAGTAAATTAATTTAAAAAAAATAACTGATCACCCACTCG
>JABDAB010000047.1 GCA_013289415.1 Gammaproteobacteria bacterium | reverse complement strand
TTATCTTATAAAAGTGATATCTGGGCATCATATATTGAGACACACAAAAATGATCCTCAAAAAACACTACCACCCATCATTGATTTGCATTTTTACACCGGTTCAAGCCCGTATACCGGCCCTCTTTCTCTAGCCGATGTAGCAGGCGACAATGCTGACCTGATTCACCAGTGCCTCATCCAGCCGATGATTAATGTCTGGGCAGGCGCTATTACTGACGAACAGCTGAAAGACCACCCGTGGGCAGCAACCCTTGAGTTCATTATGAGTAACAGAAAAAATCCTGATCTACGTGAGGTTGTGAGAAAAATAGCGCCCAATATACGCTTATTTTATCTGGAAGATCAGAATCAGTTTGTGCTATCATTATATACATACATTGAAAATGTTTACTCATGTAACACACCAGTTGAAGATTTTGCACGTATTGCTGGTGAAGAAATTTCAAAACAAGCCGAGGAAGATATTATGACAATGGCCGAACGAATTATACATGAAGGAATGATCAAGGTTGCGCACAAGCTTCTCAAAAAAAAGTATGATGTAACGCTTGTTGCAGAAATTACCGATCTACCTATATCCGAATTAGAAAAGATCAAAAAAACACTACATTGATGTAGTGTTGGCGTTCAAATAGCTTCTAATAGTGCTTGAAATTTTGGGAAAGTATCAATTCAAGCACTCATCTTAATATTTAATGTTGATAAAACGCTAGGCTCTCTTTATAACCGCTCTTGGGCTAGTATCAGTAAATTGACGGAGGGGTGCATAGCTCTCGCTATCCCGTTCATACACCCAATACGAACATTATGGGATTTTATTAAAAATAAATCAATACGCTTATTATTAGAGTGTCTTTGAAATTAGAGTTGAATATCAAAATTAAGTAATCACACAAAAAAATGGGGCTTTCAAATGATGTTAGGTTTAGCAATACTCTTGGTTTTTGGACTGATAATTGGTGTCTCTGGAATACGGATATTACGCCCTACAGAACGAGGCCTTATTGAATTTCTTGGGAAATATAACCGATTTGCTACCCCTGGCTTAAACTGGATTATTCCATTTATTGAAAATTTGTACCGAGTGAATATCACCGAAATGCTGGTTGAAGCCGAACAACAAGAAATCATTACCAATGATAACTTAAATGCCATTGTTGACGCTCAAATATATTATAAAGTAAGGGCAACAGAGGATGATGTAAAAAATGCGATTTACAATGCCAATAATTACGCAAACCAAATCGTTAATCTGACAAGAACAACACTTCGAAATATTATTGGAACCATGACTCTGAAAGCCGCAAATAGTGAACGAAATAAAATTAATGCTGAACTTTTAAGAACGCTCGCGACAGAAACAAACAACTGGGGTTTGGATATCGTCCGTGCTGAGCTTAAAGAAATCAACCCACCTAAAGATGTTCAAGAAACGATGAATAAAGTGGTAAAAGCAGAAAATGAAAAAATAGCAGCGATTGATTTCGCTACCGCCACTGAAACGGCTGCTGATGGCCAGAAAAGAGCCGAAATCAAACGGGCTGAAGGCATCAAACAAGCACGCATCCTTGAAGCTGAGGGCGAAGCGCAAGCTATTAAAACAGTAAATGAGGCAGCAGAAAAATATTTTGTTGGCAATGCTCAGATACTAAGAAAATTGGAGTCCGTTGAAAAATCACTACAAAATAATGCAAAAATTGTGATACCAAATGGTTCGCAACTAATTAATATTATCAGTGAAATGGCCGGTGTTCTCCCTATAAAAGTCGATTGATTTTAAAAAATGGTGCCTTTGTTAGAGCAATAAAAGTAAATAGAGGAATGAAAAAAATTTTCTGGTTGTAAATCGGTGAGATTGAGCCAGAGCATGCCATGGGAATTGAGCGTTAATATAAATTAAAATAATTTACGAGACAGCATTCAATGTCAATCTTTAAAAAATTCATTAAATTTTACCAATCCTCTTCGGAAAATAGAACCCAGATCCATCTTTTTCTGGGCTTTGTGATCATCCGCGAGTATAAGAATTATAAAGCCCCTATTCCCCATTTTTCGAAAATACCGTGATCAAAAAACAGCCAAAACCAAGTCTCATTAAACCACGCCTGCCTGCGTTTTATCGCCATTCAACCCATGCCGCATGAAAAATCGACCCGATCCACCGGGTAAGACTGAATTTTCTGTGCGATTTGCGCTCATTCATAAACCCAAGATGACAACTTTTGTAGGGAGTCTTCAATTCGTAACTGAGCTTTCCATCCGGCAATCGCTCTAACCTGTGTGGGTACAGCAGGTCTCGCAGCGTCGAGGCTCAATTGAAGCTCCCAGCCACAATCAGCCCCATCAAAACGGCTTAACCATTTGATGGGGGAGTATGTCACCTAGGATTATATATTAGTATTTTTTTGATATGCGACATCGTCTCTTTCAGGCTCTGGCGGTTTGGCAGATAAGAATCCTCGGCGAAATCCGGAGAAAGCAGATCGAGAAATTGTATCTCTACCTGTTGTCGTTTTACGACATGAATTATAATTATTAATGTGTTCATCAACGATATTTTCAAGACGTGTTATATCTAAAGTTATATTTTTTCCAGAATCAATATACTCATCAGGAAAAACATTGCCGCATATGCGTCTAGCATTTTTAGTTACATCGTCTTTGATTGTATCCCATATGGCGCTGATACCATTACATTTTATTTGATTTAGAAGGTTTCTAACCCGAAAAATATCATTACTGGAACTCACAAACAATAATTTTTCAACCTGTTCTATAACAATACCGGGAAAATATTGCTCGTTGCATTTATGTATGTGAGCGGCTATATATTCAGGATCAGATGTTTGGGCAACTGCTTTATCAAGCACGCTATTCAATGGAGCAAATTCTTCCTTTACTTCCCGATAATTTTGGTCGAATGCGCTTTGCATCCCTTCAGGATCGTCTACCATCCTCAGCACAAGAGACTCAAATAATTTAATTTGTTGAAGCATGGGATCCTCTTCCATCCCCAAGCCGGCCATTTTGCCCATTTCTATTTTGTTTCTAGCCATGAATTAATTCCTTAACAGCCTGATTAAAAAAAACAGGAAGCTTAACCGAAATTAACATATAGTTAAACGGTTTTGTCGCAAAAGCTTTCGTGAGCGATGGTCGGATTTATTTTGGACGACCTTATGCTGCAAGACCGTAGAATTGTTCGAAAATAGTCATGTTATTTGATTTAGTGTGCTGATTTTTCCGCAACATATGATGCAACTCAATTCCTGACAAGGTTGCTTCAACGGAGTGGAAGGCCTTAAACCCTTTCATCCTGTTGGTGATTTTTTTCACAAATCGGTGGTCTTGCTCAATGATGTTATTGAGGTATTTGATTTGCCTTATCGTCATCTGCAAAGACAATCCGCCAAACATGCATAACAATGCCTGTGCTAAATTGATTGTGTTAACGCCAGCCTTATTGGCGCCACTTTTATCCATCGTGACCTTTTCAGGCAAGCCATTTGACTTGAAACTAATCATTAAGCACCACAGTCCGGTATAGATGATTTCAGTCTAGGCGTTGTACGGACTTTTTGAGACAAAACCGTCTACTTTTCTCCGACACTTTACTCAATTACTGCAATAAATCGCATTTCCACCCTACTCCGTGGGGTGGTTTGGATTATCAAAACCCGCTAAATTGCGCCTTTAAAAATCAATGAGCAAACTTTTGACGCCAATAACCGCGTTTCTGCTCCAATAAATAACTAAGGAACATTAGATATGACGATCAACATCGTAGGCATTCTCAAAGAGCTACTGCTGTTACAACTCTATAATAATGCATTATACCAATCCCCAAAATTTGATGCCCTACCTGCTATTAGACAAAAAGTAGCCGGAAAATCAAATGGTATTCTTATGCTGGCGCATTATTTAATACAAGAAAAGCAAGACTCTAACCACTATCATTTTACTGAAATAGATTTGGGCGCAGGCCCTCGAGAGTTACAGACAGAAGCCTCTGAGAAATTATATGGCGCTGTAAAATCAAACATTTTTTCTACGTTACTCTTTCCCAAAGCATAAGCCAATGAACGCTCTTCACAAAATATACATTCAGCATCGACTCTAACTTATAAAAAGGCGCCACACATGAATAATCAAGAAAACAGCAAAGACAGTATAGAACCTGAAATCAAAGAAGAATTGTTAATAATCAAAAACTTTTTTCCTTTTATTAAAGGCATGAAACAAGGTGTTATTAATAGCTTCGATCAATATATCGATGATATAGCGCATCCAGCCCATCAATACGGAGCCAGAATTGCGTTAGCGAAAGATTTTTATACGATATGGACCGCCTCAGAAACCGATCCATCGTATGGTGAGTCTATGAACCGTCTCACGAATATTGTAACCGATTATTATGACAAATATAAAATGTTACAAAGTGATGATGTTTATACACAAAGTTTTGTGAGAGGCCAGATTATTGCTGATTTACTTCTCCCCGAAATAAGATATGCAAGCAATAAAATAAAAGCATATATCAATACCATGACGGAAAATCACGAGAAATTTCTTTCATCAAAGGAATCTTCTAACATAAACGTTTGTCCGTCCGAAAATTACTTAGAGACCCTTCGCACACAAATAAAAAGAACAACGCATTCTAGCCTTTATGACAAGTTTGATGAGGTCATTTCACCAAGCATTAAAGAACCCGTCTCTAACAACCACCTTAATCCAAACCAGTTTCATGAGCATTTTGCTCACGCCACACAAAAAGATGCGCCATGGCAGAATACAGCAAAGCCCACGTCTAATGATAACGTTGATCCCAGCCATTTTCATGAGTACTTTGCTCAAGCCACTAAAAAGGAAACACCTTTGGACGATAAAACAACGAAAAAAGACACAATCAATTCATTGTTTACTCTGAAAACAAACAACTGGCCAACATTTCTCAATCAGTTTGATGCCAACACGAAAGAGACTATTCGTGATCAAGGCACTCCAGAACAACGCGAAACGATTCCTCTCATTGAACTATTGCAAACGCATCAACAAAAGTATCCTGATGGACTCCATTTTAAAGTAGTCGAAGAAATAAAAAAGAATAGCGAACTCAAAGCAATGAGTAAGAGCTGGCAAGAAACAGGATTTGTATGCGATCAGCTTGGGTCGGCTATAGGTAAAATGGGCAATCCAGACTTAGGCCGTGTATTCATTGGAGTAGGCGGAGCAATAACGTTTGCCAGTGGTGTTGTGGAACTGGCAGCGGGTTTTAGTATGGGAGGTGTTGGCCTTTTATTTACGGGTGCGAATATTCTTTTATCAGCTGCTTCGGATAATGATGAAGATGGCATGTCTCAGTATTTAGAGGCAATTTATGCCTCTATCCAACAAGTGATACAGATGCTGTCGCAGTTAATGGAATATTTGCAAAAAACACATAAGTCAATGTACGAATTTTGGTCTATTCACTTTCGACTATTGCATCTTGCTCTAGATAGACTCAGGAGTGACATTCAACAACTGAGTGTGCAAGAGAATTTTCATTATCTTCAAAATAAAGCAGGCATTGATCACATCATCGATACCCAGCATAGAGCTGTTTTGCTTTATTCAAAAGCACATGGAAAAAAACGCGCACATCCCATGACATCGTTGAGTCAAGAAAAATACAAAGACAACTTATCTAAATTATTAGGATTAATGAATGAAGCCTACCAGAAATATTTGTCTGGAGAAAGTCTGTATTACAACGCCAAAGTCACGGGAGCCACGTCAGCCGCATCAATAGAGATTCAAACGCTATTACAAAGTGGAAAAATTTATAAGTTTCTCGCGTTATCCTTTGCAGAAGAGCATTTGGGGGAAGATGTGAGTGCGCTCATGTTTGAACCAGGGTTGATGTTGGGCGCTTTTGAAGAGTATTTACGTTGGAAAATGGAGATCATCCATTGGGTAAAACAAGAAGCGCTTTTTAAATACGATGAAAATAACATTGAGTTCTCAGAAATTTTAGAGAAACTTCAGGCTTTTTTAAACGGTTACAAGAAATTACAACCCAATGCCCCGACCTATTTTGCACGTTCGCATGCAAAAGAGTTGGATGTCATTGAACAAATCAATCGGCTGTATGATTATCCTGATGAAATGACAGGCATTGTGAATGGGAACTATTTAACAACCCAGGATGATGTTTTTCATACTTTGCTAAAACCAGCGGAGTTTTCTGGACCAAAGAGCGAGCACCGTCATAATCCTAACCATCGTCACCTCGGCGAACATGCACCTCAGTCTATTAGGCAGTTAACCGTACTCCATGAGGGGAAAAATACCTATTCTATAAAAGAATACAAGGCATTATATGCATTCAATTATGCTAAGTTGGGGATAACTAAAGTGTTGTCGTGGCATAAAAAATTGGAGACACAAAAAACATTGTTTTCGGGGAAGTCATCATGCGCACTAAATCCTTATCCTTTGATGGAAGCTAACTTTAATGGAAACTCTTTTTCCATCACAGAAGTAACAGGCCATGAGTGGATGCAAGAATACGATTGGCATCATGGGTATATGGCTGCTGGAAGTAATGGTGCTGTTGGCGCAGGTCCTTGGCAACCTACCCGTGGCAAGGTTTGTGAGACCCGCCTCTCGGCCAATGGCAATCAAACGTTAGTCAATCACTTAAATAATTTTTTTAATACCGAGATTCAAAAAAAACAAGACATCATTAGGAGTAATTTTCAATCATGGTCCGATATTTTAACCTATGAATCCCTCAAACGGCGTCAAGCATGTGTTGCCTTTGGACTACAAATCACGGACTGTTATGCGATTCCTAAATTCATCATGAATTCTTCTGCTATCCGTGGCGCGTTTGACGATGAGCAGTCTAAAATCAGACATTATGAGGACAAATTACCACAGCCCGCAAGTGCCCTGATGCAACCGGGTCATTCAGTGGCTTTAGTTTATGTGCCTGAAGCAACGGTAGCCGCTTATGTGAATAGCGGTACGCTTTTCAATGAAACAAGCACGTTACTCAAAGGCTTAAGTGGCTGCGTTGGTTTTGTGGAAGGAAAAGCATCCTTTGTGGATATGCAAATATATTATGTCAATCAATGGAACCAAAGTGTCACCCACATCTCACAAGAAAACGCGCCGTCAATTGACATTTATAAGAAACTCTTGTTTCAAATAGGCAGACTATCGCTGCGTAAATACCATTCAATTCAGACAATAAACTCTGCCTATTTGTTAGCGTCCATCATTGCTGCAGCCAATTATCCTGCGGTAAGTTCTTTGTTTGATTATAAATTGTTATTGGAATCTACAAACAATGCTATTCAACAGATATTATTAAACGACGTGTCCTATAGCTCCAATTTTTTCAATCCAACAATTGCCAGAGTGGAGATGCTATTGACACAAGGTACTCAATTTTTAACGAAGCTCAAGACGAGTCATTTGACTTATGTTCAAGTAGAATCCCCTTCACCTCAAGCTTTAAATGAGTTGCGTAGCGAGATTCGTCAATTACGTGCTGATAACGTGCTATTACGTGAAGAAATGCTTAAGCAAGGTGTAGCTCATCAAACAACGCAGATGCAAATGCAGCAGCAGCTACAGAAGTTGCTTAATTTTTTCACTATTCCTGGCGCAGAAGCTTACTCTACTCCCGATCACAATGCTCTAATCTTGAAAAAAGCTGCTCGTCGCTCAGAATGGAATACATGTGATGTTTGGTCGAATCGATGGCTCGGTGATTTTTTACACTGTGACATACCAGAAAAAAAGACAGTTCGAATCGTTCAGAAGCTATCTGAAATGGCAATGCCTATTGAAGAAATCATTACACATCGATATGACAATTGTTACCCTTTATGGGATGGTGCTCAGGAACAATATTGTGTCGGTGAAAAATCACATTTTATTGAAATAAGACGAGACTACGGCCTCGAACGACTTGGGCAAACCGCTGTGTTGAGTGCCTTAACATCAGCAATTCCAGAGGCAGTCGGCGATGCATGTCACTTATATCATGGCATTTCTGAAAAACAAGCCAACGAAATTAAATTACTGATCAATTTATCTTTATTGTTGATGGTGGGGAGTTTTATGGATGATTTACCCAGTATTTTTGTTGCTTATTTCATTTCTTTTCTATTTAAAAAATCAGGGTATTGCTCAGAGGAACAAGCAAGAATTGCAGGCAATGTGGCTGCAGCGATGGTAATCACTAGTAAAAACGCGACAATACCCGAAAAAATAATGACGACTTCGGTTGGGCTACTATCCGCTCGGATTGGTTTATGGGCTGAAAAACGTGTTGTTACGTTTTTAGCTGAAAGGAATGAGCCTCACCCTAGCACGCTCAGGTAGTATTCACACAAACTTGGAGAAATATATGCCATTACGATTTCTATTAGGCACAATTACATTAGGGGCTGTTGACATTTGCCCTGTCGAAGCCCGACGATCCAAAATCCTGTTTTATAGCCTGATTATCGCTAACAATTTTAACTTCATTGGTTGCTACAAAGCGCCTATCCTCGTTAGGCTGCAAGTCAGGATGAGATACAAAAAGACGATAGTTTAATTACCCCTATGAAAATCACACCGAAGCCACCAGGAGGAAATTAAATGTCGTTCTTGTACGTGCTATACTTTGTGTAAGTTATGAACAAAAAGAGAGCCCATTAATGAAAGACGCGAAAGAAACGGCTAACATTATACCAAGCAAAAAAATCACTTCTCTTTCAGAGCTGCAAACCTCGCTGTCTAGCGTTTCTACCATGACAGAAAAAGATGCAATTTGGGCTTCGGTTCAAAACCCTCTCATATCAGAGCAAGCCGATGGGACCTATAACCTGACGTTCCTTTACCGAGGTGATTCAACAACGCAAAGCTTGAGTTTATGTAGTGCTATCATTGATCCTTATATGTCGGGGGAACCATTTCATAAAATTGATGACACTGATATCTGGCATTTAACAGTAAAAAATGTCTCCAATGATGCAAGAATAACGTATTTATATTTAGAAAAAGAATGGGGTGGTTTACTAAATCTATCTTCTGATTTTAGCGAAAAAGAACCACAATATAAGGATGTTTGTTCTTTATTTGATAGCCCGGTCTGCACTATCTTGTGTCGTGATGCACTTTATTATGCAGATAACGAAAATAAGCGTTTAAACAAGATAATATTAAAGGATGGCGACAGCGCGGATGATTTTTTACGGCTGAAAAATATAATATCAAATCAACCACCAGGTGTTATTCAATTAGCGGATGAAAAAACAGATAAGCTGATAACATCAGTAACACATCCTGAACGATATGCTAAACCCACGCATGATCCGCTCAATTCATATAAAATTGAGCCTCTTTATGAAGCTGGCGGCGTCCAATATATTGCAGAGCTTCCTCATGCGAAACCACAACCTTATGTGAATAGGGAAATATTATCCGATACCATGAAGCAGATTCGTGCTGAGAATCGATTGATAGAGAAAGAAATTGATTTTAGTCAGTCTGAAGATCTCTGCAACCGAGATCCTTATAAAGCAGATTCACGAATAGAAGGTCTGAGTGAGGAGCAACGTGAGTTTCGAAAAGTTACACAACAGGGAGAAACAAGAAAGTATTGGGTGCATTTACCCCCTAGCTACGATCCAAATCCTGAAACACCCTATAAGGTTTTGGTGCATCTTGATGGGGCAGAAACAATCAAGAGCATGCAGTTACCGGCTATAATGGAAGCCGCGCCAGTGGAAGTGAAGCCAACAATAACCATTTACGTTGACCAAGGTAACCGCGGTATTGAGTATGGTTGTGGCAAAGATGCTGAATTATTTGCTGATTTTCTGGCAAAAAAGTTTTTGCCAGACCTATGGGACAATTTTCCTGGTATGTCGAAAAAACCGGAAGATACCACCATCGCCGGATTCAGTATGGGAGGGAATGCGGCAACGCAGATAGGCACTAGGCATCCGGAGAGATTTGGTAACGTGATCAGCCAGTCAGGCGCGTTTTGGATGGGCGGCCCGGATCCTGTCAGTGATAAGTTGTTTAACCCAACTGAAGGATTACTGACAAAACTTGAACACCAAAATTACGCAAATAATTCAGCAAATCCAAATAATGAACATGAAAAAAAACAGTGCTTTTATTTGAATGCTGGAAAGCTGGAAACGGGATTAACCGCTTTAACGCCAGATGGCCAGCTATTACAATCACCAGATGGTGTTGCGCTTCTCACTGCAAATAGGAATTTTGAAAAATTTTTACAAAGCAAAGGAGTAGCCTGTAAACTTGAAGAATACTCTGGAGACCATTGTTTTGCACAATGGCAAAACGATTTGGTTGATGGTCTAATAAAAACTCGTCAAATGCACTCAGATATGACCATGACAATCGCACAAAAATTCATTAAAAACCTACAGGATGACGTAGTCAAGAAATCACTGCCTGAAAAATTTTGGGCAGATTATTCTAGCGGTGATCATACACCAACGTTTCAAAATGTTTTAGATAAATACGCTGAATATTATAATAATGAAAGTCTATCTGCAGCACAAAAAGACGAGATATCTAAAATATTTTGGGAACAGGTTAAAGATTTGGGTACCCCTATCATTGAAAAAAAATCCGATGGACAATCGGAGGTTTATTTTCTATTTCCCAGAGATAAATTGTTAGATGAAAAGGAAAATCCAGGTACAAAAAAAGAACTTTATCTTCAGGGTGATTTTCATGGTTATGGTTCTACGTTAGATAAGACACAGAAATTAGCACAACTACCCGGTACAGATGTCATGTATCGTAGTAACACCATGCCGAAAGATGCGCTGGTAACCTATTATTATGTACAACTGGATTCTGAGCACGGTAATAAAGCAGCCACACACTTTTATGGAGATGTTGCCTATCAACCACCTTCATTTTTTCCTGTAAAACCCGGTGTATTGCCGGCTGATAAGCCACCAGAAAAAACACGAGAAGAATTAGAAGCAGCTAGCGCATTATTCTTTGGCTCCGGTAGTGTACTAAAAGATGAATTTAGTAAATATCACAAAATTTATGACCCTCAATCCAGCTTTTTCTGCGCGGATCCAGATAAAGATATATCATATCTACGTTTACCCATTGAAGATAAAGCTGGCTCTAATTTGGGAAAATTTTTCTCTGATCTGGAAAAAAAAGCGCGAGTTTCTCTTGTCAGTGTAGATGAGCAGGTTGCGGCTCCTTCTAATCTAGCGGATCTTTCCAAAATATCTCGCTCTATACAAGTTTTTGCACCTCCGGGTGATAGTGACATCGAACAAGTTGTTATCATTAATGATGGTAAATATTATCAATTAGGTAATACCGTTGAGCGTCTTGATAAGTTACTTAGTAAAAATACAGCTGTAATTTTTATTACACCAGAACAAGGCATAGAAGATGAAGCGATAAAGAAGGGTGTTAAATTTGAACCCGCAGATACATTACCTGGAATGGGCGCAAGGACAGTTGACCTTAAATATAGAGTTGATGAATACGCAGCTTTTATTCATAACAAATTACTGCCAGCGTTAGTGGATCGTGGAATAAAAATACCAACTGATCCTGAAAAAATAGTATTGGTAGGCTCCAGTTTAAGTGGAACTGCCAGTATTTATATGGGGATAACTTATCCTAAATGGTTTGGCAAGGTAGTAGCACAATCCCCATCAATAAATAATAGAGGGAAACTTGAAAAAATTATCGCCGAAGGGAAAAAACCACCGCCACCAGAAATTTTTCTTAGCTGTGGCGAATTTGAAAGCCCAAAATACGCCAAGAATCTAAATATTCCTTTTGCTGAAGAATTAGCAAAGCGCTTGGGTATCGAATTACACAGATACTACCACGGCCATCAGATGGAAGGGTGGAGTGCTCAATTAGAAGAATCTCTACCGGCACTTGGTCTTGGCATTGAAGCCAGTCGAACCTTAAATACAACTGCTATTTTAACATCAGTAAAAAGTACAGAAATTAGACCTCCGTATGAGATACAACATGCAGATGTTACGACAGCAAAAACTGGAGCAGAGGATTCCAGACAAACACAGACACTGTCCCCAGAGGTTGCTCGAGAAATACGTCAACGATATAGAGGGGCTTTAGAAAACTTCAAAATTGATGCACCAGCATCTACAGCAGCTATTGAAGGAGATGTGGCAGCAGAGGAGGAGCATAGAACGCCCTCTCCTTTTCAAATTACGCCAAAACCTTCAGGCGAATGATGCCTTAATGATTATGTATTCTATTCTTGTCTCTGCATAGCCAATAATTTAGCAAAAAATCCATTTTTTTCCTGTAATTCAGCAACAGAGCCATCCTCAATAATTTTACCATCATCAAAAAACAGGATTCTATCCATAGACATGATGGTTGAAAGCCGATGCGCAATAACAATTACTGTTTTGTCTGTCATCACGGCATGTAACGCATCTTGAATTTCTTTTTCAGTGACAGAGTCCAATGCAGAGGTGGCTTCGTCCAAAATTAAAATAGACGCATTTTTCAGGATGGCGCGAGCAATGGCGATTCGTTGTCGCTGGCCGCCAGAGAGCATAATGCCTCTTTCACCTACCATGGACTGATATCCCTCAGGTAGCTGCATGATAAACTCATGGCATTTTGCCAGTTTGGCAGCTACGAACACAGCCTCATCAGTCGCCTTTGTATCACCATATCGAATATTATCCATCAGGCTTCGATGAAACAATTCAGTTTGTTGAGGAATGAGAGCCATGTTTCTCATTAAGCTGTCACGAGCAACAGAGCAGCATTGTCACGATCCTGAATATCATGCGGAACAATGATGACATTCAATGCTTGCTGGCATTTCCCAATGTCTTTGGATAAATTCGGCATGGCTTGTGTTAGGCCATTCACCATATACCATATTCACGATAGTGATGGATAATCCCAAAATAAATGCAAAATCACCAACTGTAATCGATCCCTGCATTCTGAAGTAGATCAATCCCGCCATCAACAAAGTAATGAGCAATGTAAAAATCATGTTTGAACAAAAATCGGTGTATATGATTCGCCGTTGCAATAATTTATCCTGCGATCCAACACAATTAACGGCATCTTCAATGCGGGTTGCTTCAAATGAAGTATTCGAAAAAATCTTGGCATTTATTATGTTGGAAATACTATCGACCAGTTGCCCCGACAGCTGACTGTTCGCTTCTGAAAAGTCATGCGCTACAAGCGATGTTTTTTTAGCTAATTGATAACCATTCATGACATAGACAATAATCCCTATCAGTAACACAACAGCAAAATAAACATGCACTGTGGTTA
>JABDAB010000046.1 GCA_013289415.1 Gammaproteobacteria bacterium | reverse complement strand
CCTTGGTTACAGAAGAGGCTAATCTTTGAATTTTAATGATATCCCCTACACGAATCAATTTTAGGAATTCTTTAGCTACATAATTCCTAAAATTGATTCGTGTAGGGTATACAATGCTTTTTCTTTCAAAATTTACCTTTTTTTAAGGTCACGATAAAAGTTTTCATGAACACCAAGCGCTAATAAAAGCCGCTGCATAGAATCCCACTCATAAGCTAAAAGAAATTCTTGATGATGAATTTTAAATTTATAAGTATAGACGCCAGATAAATCCCCTCTTTTTTCATCACCAATTTCAGGGTTTTGAATAATAGCTTTGATCGCATCATTCACCATCAGTTGATGAGATCCTGGTAATTTTTTATAGGCTTTTTTAAACGCTGGCATTTGTTTTATGTAAATATCACTCACTTTTTTTCTCAAAATCAAATGGTTCAGCTAATGATTTATCTTGAAGTTTTGATAGAAGTACGTCCTTTATAAATTCAATAGGTAAATCGGGATTATCTAATGCGCATTTGCCTAGTTTAGCCCAATATTCAATTTGATTCGGAATAGATCGAAATTCCGCAGAAGCAACTTTTTTTGCTTCATAGTAAATAGATTCATCGATCCTGATAGGAATACCCATAGTTCACCTACAATAGTAATTTACTGCTACATTTGTAGTATAGCATAAATTTATACGTAGGACCAATCAAAATAGATGCAATTGAGCTGTATTTATAACACACTATAACTTATTGAATAATATGGATTAGACCGGCGGTTTCTATTTGAGTAAAGTGATTCTTATTTGATTGCCATGTGTATAAGTGATAAGATGACATTTTTACATGGTGTTGATATTTTATGCGTGAAGGTGGGTTGTTGGCCAATATTGCAACTGTTAGATACAGACACAGTATAGCTATGGGGCAATTTTTATCACTGAAAGACCTGTTAAAGCTACTCATTTCTGCTTGTTCAAAAAATTCTCAGGAAAACACCTCTTGGTGTGTGAACATGTTGAATGAAACGCTGGTGCTGTGTTTTGCTATCATTTTTCAAGCTAAACGGCCGAGATTTTATCGACACAAAGGTACTTTACAAAGTGAGTTTTTAACAAGATTTTATAAAGTGGGCTTCTTTACATTTGTTCGGGAGCTCGAAATGCTTCAAAAAAAACAATGGGAAGCACTCAAAGTATATGATAATATCGGTGATAATTCACTGATTTTACTCGATAATTTAAGCCGACAGCAAAAAACAATACAAATTTCTGATATAGCGCCCGACGATCAAATAAAGCCTTTGGCACGTTCGATTTATGCGATTGTACTTGCACCGAAACAAACGGGTAGCATCGTTGTATCACTGAATCCTTTACTTGAAATGCTCACTGATGAAAGTACGTTTTTGGATGCTTTAGAGACGCTGACCGTTTTGTTTCATAAATTGGATGTAACGGATATTGAAACGCAATATCATGAAGTAATTGGGATTTTTTTAGATAAACTTCGAGCGATAGAACATCCGAATTGTCATTCTTATTGTACAGGAATAAACCTGCTGGATTCATTTCATTCCATTTTTTTAAAATTTAAAACCACAGAGCATCAGTTATGGTTTATTGGGCGCCTAATAGGCATGCTTAAAGATCTTAAAAGAGAATTTCGTAGGCCTGTTTTGAGCGCACTTGAGAAATGGATGCCCAGACTGAATGAGACGGCGGTTCAGTTCGTCGTTGATCATGTGTCTGCGCTCTTTGAAGAGGGAAATGAGAAAAGTTTAGAGATTTTTTGTGATATTTTAGAAGATCTTCCGCATTGCAGTATTTATAAATCAAGGTTAGGCCTTTTGCTAGTTGATCAATTAAAACAAAGCAAGAATCAGGCCATAACAGATTGTTTTTTATTCAGGCTAAATCATGCGCGCTCGATGGATAAATACTTTCGAACAGAACACGCCATTGTCGCATTGGCGCCTCAACTGCATACAGCATGGTTGCTGGAATGGATAGTTGAGGTTTTAACAGATTCCGAGCGTAAAGAATTACGTGATGATACCGCTTTAAGTATGATGAGTAAATTGATTCCAACTGTAGAAAACGATTGGCTGCAGCGCATGGGAGAATTGTTATTTATGCACATCGACATGCCACAACCGTGGGAAGCGGGTGGAGATGTGTCGATGATATGCCAATTGATTGATAGGTTTGAGCCAACAGATGTTAAAAAGTACACGGATCGTATATTAGCGCTGATCGGGGACCACCCGCCATCCAATCAGTTCGTGTCTTGGGAGGTCGTGAACACCATCACGGGTTTGAAGTCTAAATTTGAAATGGAAGACGTTTTACTACTGATTAAGCGCTTGGCTATCAATATTGATCCAACAAAAAATTTTAACACCAGAAATCGATTTACGTGTTCTTTGGAACGATGGATAGTTACAATGAAAAGCATGGATGTTCAACGATTGATTGAACCTGTCTTTGCCATGCTCAATGACGCCCGACCAATGGTTCGTTATTATGCTCTTTGTATGCTAAAACAAGTGATAAAACAATCAGAAACGGTCTCGATAGATATTTGGCAATGGGTTCCTCTTTTATTAAAGACGCTTAATGAACGAGATTGTGGGGTGGACCAGGCCGCGTTGAATGTCTTCTTAGCGTTAATCAATCAATTTGAAGCAGCAGCGCTTGAGCAATGCTTATTATTCATATGTGAATTTGATTATGCGGAGGATGACTATCAAGCAATCGACCATCTATTTATTGTGTTAGATTCGATCATCGTACGACGACCACACTTGAGTGCAGTAGAAGCCCAGAAAGTGAGTGCCTTTTTATTAAAACAACGCCGACCTCCAGAAACATGTTTCCACCCCAAAATCTTCAGTTATTTAGCGGAATGGCGTCCAAAATTAGATGCGACTTTATGTCCATCATGGGCTGATTATTTGTTAAATTTTCTTGATCGCACTTATTTATCACCACAGTATCTTGTGTTAGATGCAATCCATGCATGGATGCCTGCGTTTAGTGCCACAGAAATTCAGCGATTGAACAGTTTGGTACTACGGATAATCAATAAGAGCAATCCCTACTACAGTGTATTCCACACATGTTATTTTGATAAAATTCTTCGTGTGATTCATCGTATGCTTGAACTGAACAACAGTGAAATTTCATTACATGACCTACTCACTTTCTTATTAAAGCAATTGAGATGTTATGAGGCAGATCGAATTGCATCCAAAGTACAAGCGACTTTATTGTTGTTGATGTCTAAATTAGAAGCGAACGACATGAAGGTGTTGATGGATTTTATCTTAGCGCGATTCAATGTGCCCATGTTATCTCAGCGAAAAACCGCTTTATGGATGACCATAACCATGTTCCCTTTGATTGGAGAAGAGATCATGCCATGGATAACCGCTTTAATCAAGCTATTCAAAGATGAGCAAACAACTGGCCGGGAAGAAGTTTTAGAAGGGCTTATTTTATTTATACCTAACATGAAGGAACAAGACGCGATATGGGTTGTCACCGAGTTGATGAGTTATCTTAACCATGCGAATATAAACCTTCGAAACGAGCTATTTAATGCCATAAAGGCCATTATTAGTTATCATCCCCAATACACCTATTCATTGAATAGCATGAGTGAATCATTAGAAAAATTTTACGTCACACTGATGCTCGATATGGTAAAAATAGCGGAAAGTTTAAATGAGATCCCATTCCATGCCAAAAACCCTCCACCCATACTATCTCCAACAAATGGGCATCGAATCCTGGATCGTCCGTAAGCCACATGGTCAGATGATAATCTTATCCACCAATGGCATTGGCAATCACCAGGTATTTATGTCGGTTGGCGTGGATTCCAGTCACGTCATTACCTGCTTTTTTCCGCAGAGGCTAGTCAAAATGCTGTTAATGGCTCGTTTTCAATTAAAAGCAATTCAAAATATGCTGTTAAATTAGTGATTAACAAGTTGGGACGAATCAAAAAAGGGTAGGGGCCATTCGACCCAACATCGTAATTAATTCAGCTTATAAGGCAATCCCACTTCTACCAAAAACGCGTTCTATATCCATAGAATCCAACTGGTCAAAGACAGTTTTTGCGGAAATATCTTCGTTGCCATTAAACTTTTTTCGCATCGTTGCAAGTGTAATTGGAGTAATATCACTATTGGACAGTATGTTCCTTAATTTATCCGGATTATATCTAAATACGTTTCCTTTAGCACAAATACTTGATTCATGCTTGAAAAATGACCATTTACACATGGATTGTAGTGAAGGTATTGTCTGTTTATTTAAGGTTTCTACATGATCAGTCCTGAGAGATAAAAGAGTCTCGAAATCATTTAATACCAGTTCAAGATTATTATAATGATAACGGAAATAACGGATCTTTTGAAGTAATGTGTTTTTAAGAAACGGCCTGAGTTCGAGAAGTTCATTTAAGTTATTTAGTTCTTCATCACTTCCATTAAGATCGCAATATTTACGACACATCTTGCTAAAAAAAATTAACGCTCCTATATGCTGAGGGTTATCTTTTATTATTTCACGTATTACACTTAGTGCTTCTGTGTTTTTATCCTCACTCAAAAGAACACGACATCGCGCAAGACGCTCCGAAACAGGAGTTGGATTTGGAAAAAAGTTGCGTGGCATAACATCTATCATTATCAAATAAAGATGTATAATGATAGCACATTAAAGGCTGCGGAATCGAGTGTTCCAACAGTGTCCAACAGCCCCCATGACACATGGCATAAATTTATACTATACTTACCTAAACTATAGAATTATTGGAGGTTATATGCCTACACCCGGAGATCATAGTCTTAACGAAGAATTAAGGAATGAAGTCAATGAGGCATTAAACTCATTTCCCGGCTTTTCTTATCAGCAAATTATGGACGTAGCGATTAAGGTCAAGCAATTTCAACAGACCCTGCCGAGAGGAATTATAATACACTCCGAAAGAGCAAGAGGGGCAACAAAACCTTCAATGTCTTATAGTAACGTGGGAAATATTGTAACGCTATTAAATAAGGCTGCAACCGAGAAAGCGGTGAACATGCTAGATCATCTCTACGAAGACTCTCACCTAAACCCAGATATAAAAAAAGAGGTTAGAGAGGCGGTGCTTAATAACGCTCAGTATTCACACAGTAAAATGGAAGATTGTGCAAATAAAATTAAAAGCTTTCAGGCTACAATGCCGACAGAAATAAAAACACGTCCTGAAAGGAGCAGCAGCCTAACTCTACCATCGAAAGAATATGTCACGGTAAGTAGAATTTTGGACTTACTGACGGATATTATTAAAAATAAAAATACGGCAGAAACCACAAAATCATTTAAAGATCGTTTTACAGCTCAAAAAAATGCCAATCCTGTGAATATAATTCCAGAGCCCGATCCAGAGAGCCGCCCTACCTATAAATGAAAAGTAACTACTCGCTCCGTAGCAAGGAACGGCCATATTTGGCGCATCTTGAACGAAAACGATTTCGAAAAGCTTGTCCCCGCGGAGGCGGGGATGCTCACATACCTATGTATGCGGCACTTATGCGGCTTGACCGCGGGACGTCAATATTGTTTTAGAGCGTTTTTTGGGTGTTCTGCCCATGGCATTGATTTCATCCTGTTCCCGATTTCGTTTGTGCTGAGCGGACTTACCAAAGAGCCCATGGCTTTTGAGCGCCTGACTACTTTTTTTAGGCGATTGTTTTTCATAACGAGTAACATCATAGTCTAATAACAGGGAGTTATCTTCCGGGGCATGGACTGTTGTTTCAATGGCTTGCGATAAGCACGCTGCTTCTTGGTCGTGAATGGACTCAGACCAAAATTCAACTGCAAAATTAATGATGGAGGGGTTGACGGATAAATTATTTTCATCAGTCTTTTGAATGACAGGTTGTGGCTTATCAAGCAGGTATTCGTGAACAAAATTGATAAACTCACATTCATCCACGGTTTTATGGATTTTTTTTGCACCACCTAGGCGAGCAGCTAATTCGGTTATGGATTCCAGACTATAACCACGACCGGAAAGCACTGGATAATGTTTTATTACTGCTTTGATGGCCTGTGTGCCACCACTGTTAGCAGCCATGGCCATGATTTGTGTGTTATTAAAGCCCAGTTTTTGCAGTTGGGCATGGGATGCAATTACGGTCTTTATGGCCTGTGCGCCACCACTGTTAGCAGCCATGGCTGCGACTTGTGTGCTATTAAAGTCCAGTGTTTGCAGTTGGGCATGAGATGCAATGACGGTCTTTATGGCTTGTGCGCCACCACTATTATCAGCCATGGCCATAATTTGCGCGCCATCAAAGCCCAGTGTTTGCAGCTCAGCATAGGATGCAATCACGGTCTTCATGGCCTGTGCGCCACCAGCTTTAGCAGCTATGGCTATGATTTGTGCGCTATCAAAGCCCAGTGTTTGCAATTGATCATAGGATGTAATCACGGTCTTTATGGCCTGTGCTCCACCATCGTTAGCAGCCATGGCCACGATTTGTGTGCTATTAAAGCCCAGTGTTTGCAGCTCAGCATAGGATGCAATCACGGTCTTCATGGCTTGTGCGCCACCACTCTTATGAGCCATGGCCATAATTTGCGCGCTATCAAAGCCCAGTGTTTGCAGTTGGGCATAGGATGTTATCACGGTCTTTATGGCCTGTGCGCCACCGCTGTTAGCAGCTATAGCCACGATTTGTGTGTTATTAAAGTCCCGTGCTTGCAGCTCAGTATAGGATGCAATCACGGTTTTTATGGCCTGTGCGCCACCATCGTTAGCAGCCATGGCCACGATTTGTGCGTTATCAAAGCCCAGTGTTAGCAGCTGGGCATGAGATGCAATCACGGTCTTCATGGCCTGTGCGCCACCATTGTTAGCAGCCATATCCATGATTTGCTCATGAGTAAATTTAAAAGGCTCTAATAATAGTGTGCCATAGGTATTCAATACAAATTTAACGGCATTTTTTGACGAACCTAGAAGAATGATTTTGTCAGATTGCTGTGATGTAAATCCTGCAGCTAACAAGCTAGCAGTTTCATCATCATAGCGTTCGCGTGAAATATTGTATTTAGATAATCGATCTTTAAATATTAATTTTAGTTGTGTCATGCAATGCCTGTTGTTGTAATGAATGAATCATGGAGGCGGCTAATTTTTTTATATTATACGTAGAGTAATAAAATAATACAATTCTTGTCTGGTATATAATCTAACCGTTAAATATTTACTCTATAATATATGTTTTACGATTAGGGGTTAAATTCGTCAATAAGGGCAATTCGGTATGCTCTAAATTAAATCATTGTGTGGTACAATACATTCTAGCTAAATAATTGTAAGGTAAATGTGATGGAAGACGTTCAGAAAAAATTAACGCCAGAAAAAAGTCGAGCTTCTTTTTTCCCAATTGTGACGGCTGCGCTTACTCCTAGTGATGTTCAGGAAAAAAAACAGGTTTCTTTTCATCGCTCTGTAGCGGTTATTCTTATTGCTGGTAAGGATGAATATATAAAGGCCAAGATTCACAACAATATTTGGTATAATACAGATGAATTTAACCGCTTTAAACAGGAGGAAAATGAACGCCGCCTGGAACAGGAACAGGAACAGGAACAGGAAACTGAAGCAATGAAGATTGTTCTTAAGTAACCGTAGGTTGGGTCGTTCGGCCCAACATATCCAAAAATTGGTCATTCACACGATATTCGTTATGTTATTGTTTTCCCTAGAGTAGGGTAGTCATCGCGTTCGATAGCTTGTTCTAAATCATGAACATCCATTTCTGCAAGATGATGTATTGTTACACGACCAGTTTTGATGGCTTGAATACAGCCTTCATTCTTAAGAGCAAGATCAATATTTCTAAATTGCTCGATAGTTCGCAACCCCTCCAAATCTTCTCTCGAGTCGGTTAAGCCATGTTTTTTCGCCGTAGACATTATTTGTTCCTGTAGATGCGTACCCTCATGGAACCTCGATCGCATTATGCCTGCATCTTTCATTAATTGAGTCAGCTTTTCTTTGAGATTATTTGTCATAAAATTTCTCCTTAACTAAATTATCTATGAATACCTTTCTCAATGCCCATGTACATTATAGTATAATTTGATCGTTTTTATTATCACCTTACGCAAACTGACACAAACATCTATCCTTTTACCGATCCATCAGTCAATTATTTATGCTACTATTATAGTATATGATCATATTGATCGGGTTTGGGGGCGTATCATGTCTTATGTTGAGTTCCAAAACAAACAGATTCAGCAGCTGAATGCAATTGAAGAAAAAATCAAAAATCTTGCTGTAATGAAAAAAATAGAGCAACTACCGCCCAAAACAAAAGAGGGCTACGCAAAACTTATTTCAGGAAAAATCGAAGCTATTGAGCAAATTGGCACACAATTAAAAGAAAATCAGTTGAATACAAAAAAAACTCAACCAAATCTATTTGAGTCAATGAATATAATAAAGACTAAAATGAGTCAGCTCATGGATATCATAAATCAATTGACTGACATTCAAAACTCCATAACGAAGCTACTGGGGTCTCCAATAAATCCTGCGAAGCAAGTACAGATGCCATACAATTTACCTGCAGTTCCTATGACCGCAGTTACATTAAATTCAGGAGCAAAGACTAACTCACCCAGTGTTCTCCCACAAAGCCAAGCGCCCCTGTTGGATAAGCCCAAAATCCGTTATGAGGATTTAGAAAATGAATTTGCTAGCCTTGATTCACCTGCTACGAGTCTGGCAACCACACCCCGAAGCATTATGACAGATGAAGAAACGGCGCTTAGTGATGAATTTGATGGCATTGATTCCCCGGCCACGAGTCCGGCAACCATTTTTCCTAGTGTTCCTACAAAGCCAGTTCTACTGGGCGCAGGTGCGAAGCTTGGGACATCGGGTTCATTGTCACCAAATCAAGCGCCTCCGTTGAGTAACACGTTTCAACGATATCAAAAAGAAATGAAAGAATTAAGAAAAGCAGATCAATTAATTGAAAATAAAGCCCCAGCAGTAGCTGCGCTCTATACAAAAGAAGCAAATAAATTTAATAACGTGCTTGAAAAGCTAGAAAAAAGCAGCGACTCGGTGACTAAATTTGTTAATCATTTTGCTCCAGTAGTGCATTCTGACGAGGCCGATAAACTGGTCAATGAGACACTTGCCAACTTCATGCCGAAACGATAGTAAGAAGTTTCATGTTCTTATCCACCTCATTTTTTACTCATCAGACTTTAGGCACAAATTTCTTGGCATCAGGATTTAGGCCGGTTTTCTTATGACTTGGGAACATGCTATTTTGTATTAAAGCACCGGATTGAGGTTGAGCAGTCCGAATAATGGGTTTAATCATTAGATTGAATAAGCCCGGATTATCTTGACATTCTTTCCCCGACACACCAAGCGCTGACATGTCCTGTATTACTCGATCCACTGCTTCTTTCAAGGGATGGGTGCCTGCAGCGCAGCTCGCATGGCTATGCAATCCTTTCCCATAAATTAACTTCAGGTGCGTTGGTGATGCATTGGCATGGTTGAGTTCTGTTTGTAGTCGTCTTTTAAGTCCAAAATATACCTCACCAGACGATAAATCATGCAGGTTTATGATTTCATCGTGCATCATGTCAGGACGATTAAACGTTTGTGTTGCCTCATCTAAAAGTGAAAGAGCCAAACGTTCATCAGGTTCGGCACTATTGGCAAGGGCAGAAATGGTGCTGGCATAAGTAATCGCGTCAGCAAAGCGTAAGCCTTTAGCCTCATTGAACAGGGTTAGTGCGCGGTCTGCATCAGGTGTGGTGCTTTTGGCAATGGCATCAATGGTGCTGTTATAGGTAAACGCGTCAGCAAAGCCTAAGCCCCTGGCCTCATTGAACAGGGTTAGTGCACGGCCTGCATCAGGTGTGGCACTTTTGGCAATAGCAGAAATGGTGCTGGCATAGATAAATGCGTCAGTAAAGCGTAAGCCCTTAGCCTCATTGAACAGGGTAAGTGCTCGGTCTGCATCAGGCGTGGCACTGTTGGCAATGGCAGAAATGGTGCTGGCATAGGTAATTGCATTGGCAAAGCGTAAGCCCCTGGCCTCATTGAACAGAGTTAGTGCGCGGTCTGCATCAGGTGTGGCACTTTTGGCAATGGCAGAAATGGTGCTGTTATAGGTAATCGCGTCAGCAAAGCCTAAGCCCTTGGCCTCATTGAACAGGGTTAGTGCGCGGCCTGTATCAGGCGTGGCACTATTGGCAATGGCAGAAATGGTGCTGGTATAGGTAATCGCGTCAGCAAAGCCTAAGCCCCTAGCCTCATTGAACAGGGTTAGTGCGCGATCTGCATCAGGCGTGGCACTGTTGGCAATGGCAGAAATGGTGCTGGCATAGGTAATCGCATTGGCAAAGCCTAAACCCCTAGCCTCATTGAACAGGGTTAGTGCGCGGTCTGCATCAGGCGTGGCACTTTTGGCAAGGGCAGAAATGGTGCTGTTATAGGTAATCGCATTGGCAAAGCCTAAGCCCCTGGCCTCATTGAACAGGGTTAGTGCGCGGTCTGTATCAGGCGTGGCACTTTTGGCAATGACAGAAATGGTGCTGTTATAGGTAATCGCGTCAGCAAAGTGTAAGCCCTTGGCCTCATTGAACAGGGTTAGTGCGCGGTCTGCATCATGCGTGGCACTGTTGGCAATGGCAGAAATGGTGCTGTTATAGGTAATCGCATTGGCAAAGCCTCTTGAAACCGCAATTGCATGGACGTCCAGCACATAATTAAGCTGCTTTAGATAATCCATTTTTTTGATTATCTGATTAATAATCACGTCATTTGGGAAAACGTTTTGATTCAGCATGTCTGATAAAAACAGGGTTATTTCTCTGAGTGATTTGAGGTTCTTCAATTGTTTGCTATAGGTTATATAAATAGATTTATTAACAGGTTGCGGAACAGCCCATGAGTTCATGCGGTTTATTAATAAACTCCAAGCGTTAAAATTATCATGTGTACTTGCTTGCCCATTCATCCTCTTCATAACGCCACACTCCGAAAATAATAAATTTTTTTGCCACTTTACCATAAAATGGTGCAATTGCATAATTTACAATCATATTGGGGTGCGGCTCTTACATAGGCGGCACCTTATGTATTCTGCCAATCCAAACTGAGCTGACTAGGGGCTGTTGACATTTGCCCTGTCGAAGCCCGACGTCCCGCGGCTTGACCGCGGGACGTCGAGATCTGAAATGTCAACAGCCCCTAATATTCTTTCTTAGATTTCGACAAACCTTAAAGTCGCCGCTGTGATTAAGTCAGAAATGCAAAATAACGTCAATGGCTCCCAATACCGTATAGCGTTTATCTGGAGAAATGCCGGCATTAACGTTACCATTGAAGGCGTTTTTATCAAGCGAATAGTCGAAGTCAACTTCAGGGCGTAGCTCGATTTGTGGCGATAGCCAATGTTGCCAGCCTATACCAAAATTGAGGTAGCGGGTTTTTGTACCGGTACGTTGTCCTTCTTGATCGTTATAAAACTCGGGTCGGAATGAGATATTATCAAGCGGTGAGAATTGATAGTTGAGATAAAGAACGGTGCCAATCGCTCTTGCAGTACATGTGGGATTAGATGGATTACTGCATTGTGCAGCATTTGGGGCGTTGAAGGGTATATACTGCGGCGAGAATGGCGTTCCTCCCATGGCTATGGCAGTCGCTGCAGTTGGATTATTTAAGTTAGCTACATTATTTTGGTGTAGTGAATAAATTTCATAAGAAAAATGCCATTGGTCGTTTAATTTGTGGTAATAAGTGAATCCATACCACTGAAGATTATTATAACCCCAAACGCCATTATTGATGCCGTCCATGCAAGGATAGATAGTGTCATTACCGTTGTTCCAAGTATAACGGGCGCAGGCGACAACTGATGGTTTAGCTCCGGGATCTTTCAGGAATGTTGAGCCAGGATACAATGAGTTTGGATCAGGGTTACTCACCCGTTTACCTGCATTCCAGATGGCAGTATCGGTTCCTTCCACTAGACCTAATTGTATGATTAAGTTTTTAGTGACAGCTAAACTACCCACTAAGCCTTCATTAGTATAGTTGTCAAAACTGTAGCTCATAGAGTGGGAGTACATATAGTTATTCGGAGCAAGTTGTGCCTCGATATCTGGAATGGATATATAGCGTCCAAGCCGTAAAAGTAATCCTTCGGCTATATTTGGAATATATACTTCACCATACATCATTGGGAAGTCATAGCCATTAACGGCGTTTTTTTGTAAGAGCTGATAGCTAGTAATGCCATATGCGGTTGTATAGCGATAGTTTTCTCCATAGAGACCTGACAACCGGAATCCCCAATCGAGGTGGGTCGTTTGAACTGTATCGGGAACACGTTCTATATATAGAACAATTTGATCTAGCTGTACTTTATTTGGTGTATACATATAGGCCATCGGCGCATTGCCGCCCGGTTTTACCGTGTTGGTGCTGATATTGCCTCCGCCATTGAGCCAGCCGTATACTTGGATATGGTTTTTGTTTAACCATTTTCCAGTTGACGTATCATCAATGCTTGTCATAAGAGGGCTGTCTACCGAATTGGGGCGGCTTACTCCGATTGCCGTGGTGGCTCCGTAAGGCCATTCAGTAAATGGCATGGGCGGTGTGGACTCAGGTGTTGCCGGCCAACCGTCTCTATGTGATGAGGGGGCATTAGGTACAGTCGGCGCTGCTGCATGGCCCACTTCAAGTTTATAATAATTCCAAAGACGAGACATGACATGTTTGCCTAAATAATTATCAATGCACGCGTAATTAGTATAGGGATCACATATTTCTGCGCTCTGTTCGTGCGAGGCTTTATCATCCGCCCAAGTCGGAGTGGCGATGGTAAAGACCAGATAGAGCAAAATCACGCCAGAAATAGGGTGCTTTTTCAAAAATGAACTCCTTGTAAGTATATTGTTTTCCAATTATCTCGGCCGTAAGCTGTGCTACTTTATTCATCGAGAAAGAATTTAATCTGCAAGTGTTCTAACCCATTGCGCAAACGCCTCATTTTCAAATTCATACGTATCACGAGGAGATTTAAACACAATATTAGATAACTTACTCATAGCCCGTTGGACATGAGTTACTTCTAAGGATTCAATGCCAATAATAGTACGAAGTTTTGAAACAACCGCTTTGCTAAACGGTTTTAACGAAGGATATTGTGCCAGCATACGAATAAGTGCCTTTTGCGTAGCATCAAGTGCTGCCCACGCGCCTTCATGATTTTCAGTGAGCGCAAGTTTTTCTGCAACCCTCTGCATAGCCTCCTCTAGCGTTACCGATGGATTGAGCACCATGTCAACAATACCAACAAGAAAAGGCTCTGGCTGTTGTTTAAATGAAACAAAAGCTTGCCAGGCCCGCTCGATTGCTAATATACGGTGAGTAGATGCTTCGAACCGCTCTGCAATATACTCGACAAAATCGCAGCCTAATTGTGGAAAATCGGCGATAGCGGAGCCTGTTGAATAGAGTGGTGCATTGGAGTTTGAGAATACGTGCGCTAATTGCGTTCTAGATGAACCTGTAAATACGACTCGCAAACGGCTTTGATTCCTGGTAATTGAGGTACGCAGCGCCGTTGCAACGGCTTCATGCTCTTTTGTTTTTGCCAATTCCTGTGCTTCATCAATGAGCAGCAACACGGGTTTCTTTTTACAAAGAGTCTCAATCAAAATATCTATTTTTAATGCAATGTCAGTTTGTACATGCTTCCATGCATCACCAAAGTCTATCTCTCCTTCCAATTTTGTTCCAGCGATTTCAGCTTTTGCCTTGAGTTTTTTAATGGGGGTATGGAGTTTCGCGACCAAATTCTCAACAGCATTTTTTGGTTCTAGTGCGCGTTCAAGAGCACGCACAATAGAGACTCCTGGCGCGAGCTTTGTTTGCCATAGATCAACATATACAACTGTGTAGCCCGCAGTTTCTGCGGCCGGTGTTAAATCTTTCAAGAGGAAGGACGTCTTTCCTGCGCGCCGAGGGGCAAAAATAGTGGTAGAAGTCACCAAACCCGCATTCAAAGTATCTAGATAGATCTTAGCAAGTGCCGGTCTATGATAATGCCAAATTTCGATTAAGTTCATTATATTATACTAAATTATTTTATTATTGTATAATTATACAATGCATGGATAATTAAATATAGGGCTTTTATGTCAGGGCTACCGCACGTGTGCTTAAATACCAAGCAACAACCAATTGATTTACAAAAATAACTGCTAACCCACTCGGGCAAGGGCACGCTCACGGGCGCGGGCACGTAAATGAGCGCTACGCGAA
>JABDAB010000045.1 GCA_013289415.1 Gammaproteobacteria bacterium | reverse complement strand
TTCTAATATGACGAATTTCATTTGGATCAAGAAGATCATCGACGGTTAACTTAAATGCATCAAACGCCGCCTCGGTAATTGCAATATCATTACCACTCAATATACCTTCGTCACAAGTATTGCACCACATGCCAGGTTGCTCTAATGAAAGAGATTTTCCCTTATAGGAAAATACTTGTACTTTCGCTCGATGCTCTAAAGTGCCTTGATTGCAGGAATAGCATTTCATTGTCTATTTCTCCTTAAAGGAAACCACAAAGTGGCCTTCTTCATCTATCTGAAACTTCACGTATAATACATACCCGTTATAATTGGTGTTGTAGACGTCTTGCCAAATTCGGTGATCAGCATGCGTTGTCATTGATTTTAAAAAATCACTTCGCTTGATCGCTTGAATGGATTTAACAATATCTTCTCGGGAAAATCCAATCGATCGCGCATCTCTTAGATGCCGTCCCCGTCACTCTTAACTTAGCAACCGTAGAAAAACTAAGTTTGATTGTTTCCAAATCATAGGTGACAACACGTTTTTCCATAATATTAATTATACCTTAATAGGTTGAATATTCCATATAATTTTACCCTTAAAGAAAGCTTTTGCTAAGCTCAGTACGCGGCTAGTGCCGTTTCTTCTCCGCATTGTCTGGCACCTGTTCATCAACCCCGCCAATCTTCTGGTATTCTTTTTTGAAATCAGATGTTATCTTCGACGTGCTCGATGACGACAGCATCTGGGTTCATTAATAACTGCGGAATCGAGTTTATAGTTAAAAACAAACTAAGTATTTGAACTTACAACATGAACTATCTATAATTAGTTCATGTTCCCAACATGAACTTTTATACCTCATGATTAATAAACAACTCTTATCACAAGTTATTATAGATCAAGCCAAAGAACCATTACCTAAGTTAATGGTTCCACGGTGGGATTATCAGGATCTCACAGCACTTACTGATAATAAACAGATTATTATCTTAACGGGTATACGTCGTTGTGGTAAATCTATATTGATGCATCTTATATGAAAGAAAATGGCGCCGTCTAATTACTATATCAATTTTGATGATGACCGCTTGGCACTATTTCAATTAGATGACTTTCAAGTACTGGTTGAAACATTTATTGAACTATTTGGTGTTCAAAATAATTTTTATTTTGATGAAATTCAAAATATACCTGGCTGGGAGCGGTTTATTAGGCGATTGCATAATGAAGGAAAAAAAGTATTTATTACTGGGTCAAATGCGAGTTTACTCAGTAGTGAATTAGGGACTCATTTGACGGGTCGGCATATTGCATTAAAACTCTATCCCTTTTCATTTCGCGAATATGTCTATATCAAAGATAAAATATTGCTGACTGAAAAACACTTGGATTCAACGCAAATAGCTTTATTAAAAAAATACTTTTCTGAATTTAAAGTGATAGGCGGCATGCCTGAATATCTTGAAAATAAGCAAAAGCAATATTTGCATACGCTATATGAAAATATTTTATATAAAGACATTATTGTTCGACATAAACTGCCCCAGCAAAAGCCAATAAAGGAATTGGTCTATTACTTAGCAAGTAATAATGCGAAAGAATTTTCTTATAATGCTTTGCGAAAGCTGCTCGGATTAGCATCTTCAAACACGGTAGCTGAATATTGTCATTATTTAGAAAATAGCTTTTTCAGTTTTGTCGTTAACCGAATTTCATACTCACTTAAAAATCAAACACATTTTCCCAAAAAAATCTATTTTATAGATCAAGCACTCGCAGAAAGTGTGGGTTTTCGAATGAGCCAAGATGAAGGAAGAACCTTGGAAAATATTGTGTTTTTGCAATTACGTCGTCAAAATAAAGATATTTACTTTCATCAAGACAAACAAGAGTGTGATTTTGTTATTCGCGATGGTTATCACATCAGTGAAGCAATCCAAGTATGTACCACTTTAAAAGAAGATAAAACACGCCAGCGCGAACTCAATGGTTTACTGGAAGCAATGGCGCTTTATCAATTGAAGCAAGGATTGATTATTACAGAGGATGAATCTGCAATAGAATTTATTGCTCATCTGGGGGCTACTTATCAAATTAATATCGTACCTTGCTGGCAATGGTTATTAAAGAACTAAATCTAAGAATTTGAAAAATAAATAAACATATACTACAGTAACTATTATCATTACAACAATCGAGGTTACTAAAAGGAGAGCAGCACTAGTAAAAAAATTTGAATCCGATGTATTAAACAAACTCGTCGACGGTTTCATGATGTTAACCCATCCTAAATTAAACCCTTATGTCGATACTTGGGCGACAGATATCAACAAGCTGCAAGACATTCACTGTCGTAGTGAAATTGACTACTTACAAAAAAGTCAAACAGAAACAAACAAATTAATGAATATTATAACGAATGGTTTGATTGGAGAGGACGTAATAGATAAAGACCACGCTGAAGTGGCATGTTATATGATTAACGAGTTATACCACCATAATCCTGGTATTAAAAAAAATCTCGAAACCTATTTTAATAACCGTCCAGTTAACATAAAACTACTTGAAAATGGTGCTTTAACTGACTTATTAAAGGCTCGAAGACTCAAGGATGAAGTACAAGGCATCACACCGCCGCTAAAGGATCATCCTGATGAGGTACGCACCAGTCGTCCCCAATTAGAGCCTGAACGAAGGGCAACTGATCTCAACTCGATTCTTGAATTTAATAAAAATTATCGACTTCAAAATAATGATACGGAGTCTAGAGAAGATCATTCGAGCTCAAAACGTCCCGGATAGCAACATCGCGTACTATTTATTGAAACACGTGTTCGTTTGGGCTGAAGAAAGGCGGTAGCTTCGTCAGCCCGAACGGGATCGGGGTAATTGGACAACTAGATACTGGACAAACAGACTAATCGGTTAACGGTACAAAAAACTGCGCAATATCCGCATCAGTAAGCCCGACACCGCCATCAGTTTGATTGGATAAAATGCCATCAAACAAGGCGCGTTTTTTCACCTGAATCGCCAAAATTGCTTCTTCAACTGTGCCCACGGTAATCAATTTATACACAAACACAGGGTTTTCCTGGCCTATGCGATGGCTACGGTCGGTGGCTTGATCCTGTACTGCGGGATTCCACCAGGGATCATAAAGAATCACTGTATCGGCGCGAGTCAGATTTAGGCCCGTTCCACCCGCCTTTAAGCTGATTAAAAATATCGGGGCTTCGCCATCCTGAAAACGGCGCACGAGGGCTTGTCTATTTTGAGTCTGTCCGGTCAATTTTAAATAGTCATATTCGCGGGAGATTAATTCTGCTTCTATTAATTTCAACATGGAGGTGAACTGTGAGAAAACCAGGACCGATCGCCCTTCTTCCATCAAATTATCCAGCAACTCCATCAAGGTATCGAGCTTGGCTGAGTTGCCATGTGCCATGGATGCCTCAGGCATCGACAACAATCGTGGGTCACAGCAGACTTGTCGGAGTTTGAGCAAGGCATCCAGCAGGATAATCTGACTTTTACCCAGGCCTTGTTTGGCAATCGCATCTCGCACTTTTTTCTCCATACTCATGCGAATCGCTTCATACAAATCACGCTGTGTACCAGATAATTCAACCATGCGCGTCATTTCAGTTTTGGCAGGCAATTCGCGTGCCACCTGATTTTTGGTTCGGCGTAGCATGAAAGGTTGCACGCGACGTGCCAATAATTCACGGCGTTCCGTATCACCCTGTTTTTCAATGGGCACGCGAAAAAATTGCCTGAATTGTTTAGCATCACCCAATAGACCTGGCATTAAAAAATGAAACAGTGACCAGAGCTCACCCAGATGATTTTCAACAGGCGTTCCAGTCAGGCATAGCCTGTGTTTTGCACGTAATTGCTGGACGATTTGCGTGGTTTTAGTGCGGGCATTTTTAATAAACTGCGCTTCATCCAGAATCAAATAATAAAAGGTATAATCCAAAAAGCGCAGCTTGTCGCGTTGAATCAAACCATAGGTTGAAATAACCAAATCATACTCATCAAAGTTGACTCGATGACGATCCGAACCATGAAAAATCAATACCTTCAATTCAGGTGCAAAACGAGCCGCCTCTTCAAACCAGTTTCCCATTAAACTGGTGGGAGCAATAATCAAACTGGCTTTGGTCATTCGCCCATGTTCTTTTTCGTATAGCAGATGAGCTAAAGCCTGCACTGTTTTTCCCAGCCCCATGTCATCGGCCAGAACACCTGAAAAATGATTGGCTCGCAAGAATTGCAACCAGTTCAACCCTTGATGTTGGTAATCACGCAATGAGGCCTGCAAACCCTGTGGGACGTCCACTTCGGGCAAGGTAGTCAGAGCAACGAGCTGCTGCAATTGAACGCGTAGAGCGTCGGTTCCACGCCAGCGACCAGCAGTTGCCGCCACGGCTTGTTCGGCTTCTTGCATCAGCAGTACCTGATAGCGCTGCAACTCTAAATCAGGTTCGTTGATTCCGCTGCGAAGACTATAATGCAACAACAGGCGTAACAATGGCTTGATTCGGCCTAGCTCAATCTGCAATATCTTCCCTTTAGCTAATGGAAGTCTCACGAGCATGTTGTTGGGTAAATCTTCGAGTGTTGCCTTATCCCAGCGATTAATTAAATCAGCAACCAAAGGGACGATGCTAACGTTTTCACCATCAACCAGAATTCCCAATTGATACGAAAAAAAATCATGACCACGCTCATGGAGATCCGAATACCACACCAAATCATCGGCATTAAGTATTTCTTCCTGCATGAAATCAGTGGTATTCATCCGCCAGGCTTCTTTTTGTTCTGCTGTTCTTTGTGCAATGTTGTTTTGTAACCCCTGCTGCGGAATTCCAGGAATATTTTCTTTGGCTTGTAATGCCAGCAAACAGGCAACGGCATGCTCACAACTTGAACGAGACGAACATGCGCAACGCGAAGGGCTTGCTGGCCAGCTTCTCAAATCAATATGCACATCATAAATCTGTCCTTCATTGCCTTTCACGCGCCCTTTCAATAACCCATCACTCAAACGAATATTGAGCACATGTCCATTATTTGCAGAATCCTGCCCGCGCTTTAACACAACTGCTGGAAACACTTCAACCATCCGCAATAGCGCAGTTTTTAACATATTTAATTAACCATTTTTTCAGCCAAGCAGCCATTTTAACTAAAAAACACTGCAATGGGGTAACTTTATTTTATTCATGAGTATAATATCCCTACTTAATTCTTTTTATCATGATCAATTATGCAAAAAAAACTCACCATCTTGATGGCTCAGATCAACCCCACCGTGGGTGCAATTGAAGAAAACGCCGAAAAAATAATTAAAATTATACTCGAGCATCAACAAACGCATGATGTCATTATTTTTCCTGAACTCACCCTGACCGGCTATCCACCAGAGGATCTGCTGTTTAGACAAGAGCTATTTGATCGAGTTGAGTGTGCATTAAAGGCAATCCTGTCAATCACAACAGAATGCCATGTCATCTTGGGCCACCCAATGCTTGAAAACAATCGGTGTTACAACATGGCCAGCGTCATATTTAACGGCCAGCACATTGCCCGGTATCACAAACAGCATTTACCCAATTATGGGGTATTTGATGAAGAGCGCTATTTTATTAAAGGTCCAGCCATACCCTGCCTGTTTACTATCAACGGTTACAAGGCAGGGCTGTGCATTTGTGAAGACATATGGCATCCAGGTCCTGTGGATCAATTGCTGGCGGCAGGCGTTGAGATTATGTTTTGTATAAATGCCTCACCCTTTGATGAGAGTAAATACGAAGAACGTGACATTCTGTTGCGTAAACACGCACAGCGTGGTTTGGCTATTGTGTATGTGAACCTGACTGGTGGGCAGGATGATCTGGTCTTTGATGGTCAATCATTGGCTTTGGATCATAACGGCCGTATTTGTGCACGCGCACCGGCATTTGCAACGCATCTGCAAACCGTAACGATGTCTCGTATACAAATCAAAGGCGACATCACCCCTTTATTAAAAAAAGAGGCGTTAATTTATCAGGCCTTAATGTGTGGTTTACGTGATTATGTGGAAAAAAATAACTTTCCCGGCGTGCTATTAGGCTTATCCGGCGGCATTGACTCAGCTCTCACGCTGGCAATCGCTGTTGACGCGCTGGGCGCATCCCGTGTGCATGCTGTCATGCTGCCTTCTCGTTATACAGCAAGCATCAGCTCGGAAGACGCGCTTGAACAACTACGCAGACTCAATGTACAACACACCACGCTTTCAATCGAACCCGCATTTGAAACCTTGCTGACCACTCTGGAGCCTGCTTTTATGAATCGAGCGCCTGATACCACCGAGGAAAATTTGCAAGCGCGCATTCGCGGCGTATTACTGATGGCCCTATCAAATAAAACCGGCAATATGCTCCTGACAACCAGCAACAAAAGTGAAGCGGCCGTGGGTTATACAACACTGTACGGTGACATGTGTGGTGGATTTTCCGTATTAAAAGACGTCCTGAAAACCACCGTATATGCTCTGGCGCGGTTCCGAAACAGCATCAGTGCCATTATTCCCGATCGCGTCATTGAGCGCCCGCCAACGGCCGAACTAGCCCCGAATCAAACCGATCAGGACAATTTACCAGACTATGCCATTCTAGATGCCATTATCAACTGTTATATGTGTGAGCGGCTAGGAAGTGATGAGATCATCGCGAGAGGCTATCAACCTGACGATGTATTGCACACCATCAAACTGATTAAACGCAATGAATATAAGCGCCGACAGGCAGCTCCTGGTGTTAAAATCACGACCTGCGCGTTTGATCGTGATTGGCGGTATCCGATTACTTCAGGGTTTGGGGTTTAGAGTTTAGGGTTTAGAGTTCTCAGTGCCCATAAACTCATTCTAGCTCATCGCCATTGGACACTAAATTCCGGGACGACAGCATCCAAGCTCATTAAAAACTGCGGAATCGAGTGGACAAGAATTTTCAACGCTTTCTTGAATATATTTATCAACATACCTGGCATTTTCATGCCCCAGTGTGATTCGTCTACCATAGTTAAATCCAGTTAAAACTCCGTTATATGCTGCAATAAACGTGAATGGTATAGACGCTGTTCCTGCCGTCTCGTAACGCATAAGTCCTATAAAAAAACCTCCAATTGCAAAAGCAAGCCCCAATAAAATCCCTGTGATTAACCCAACAATTACACTCGCCACTTGCCTGAGTGCATCGGTGAATCCTCCAATAGCCAAGCATTGTTTAAACTCGTTAAGCATTGTGTTTTTTTGTTCAATAGTGCTATTTGACTTCGGGTTCATTGCCGAAATCAATCGTGTTGTAACGTCCACCAGTTTAAGTTCATTTTTTGATAGTACATCATGGGGGAGTTCGCATAAAAGCTGGTTAAAATAATAAGCAAGATTGGTGTGATTTTCATTATGTGGACTGGAAAAAACAGCCTCATCAAAACATTGAAGTTCCCGTTGGCAATGATTTAAAAAATTAATCGATTCATTGCGCTCTTCATATTCCATCTTGCTTATGACTTTATGTGTCGAGGCACTCGTTTCTATGTTTGAATTAGATAATCCTTTATTGGCAATAGCATTAATTTTTTCTTGATCTATTGACATAAGTTGAGCCCCATCCCGTTTCTTCAGGTGAGATGAGTTATAAAAATTTTCTAATAAATACTGGTTTACTTTTGCCGACGTGATTTCATTTGGATCATCGTTTCTAGGTATCAACTCTTGGTTATGGTGATTTCCGGCTAGATAAACAGTCGAAACGCATGTGTTTTTATTCGCACAGCAATAATGTGAAATACTAGGCGGTCGATAAAAATGTAATATCGGATTTGTTTCCGCTCTACTAAACGTAAAATAGACGTTTTTTACATTCCGCGGGATATTTTTTTTTCGTTGTGAATCTTGTCTACCATATCCAGCATTAGGATCAATTAAAAACAAATTAAGTTGAATACGTGTTCCATATTTTTGATAAATCGCATTTGCTAATCGAATGGCGCCGGTACCTCCACGACTATAACCCGAAAGATTCATCACAACGGATCCGGTTTTATCTGCCATTATATTATCAATGTGTCGCATGGCATAGGTTATATTATCATCTTCACCAGCGCCCCAAACCAGGCCTGCGAAAGAAAAAAACGAAGCTCCCAATGAAAAGAGTCGCTCTTTTTGGTTTAATTGTTGATCGACATAAAACGTTCCGGGTGTTAAATATGATTTATTATTTTTAGTTACGCTTTCTGCACCAACCCCGGATAAAACCAAGAACTTCGTCTCATCAAATTTCCTTATTGCCCCAAGAGATGCTGTTCCCTGACGAGTGGGTTTCATGCTAGTGCCGCAAAAATGAATATTTAAAGATGATTTGCTCATTTAAAAGTTCCTATTCAGCTGAGGATGAATATTAACACAATCAGACACAAGGATCAATAAATACGCACACAGGGAATAATTAGCTCGAATTGATTCGTTTAATGCTTAATCAAACTGATCAAACGGTGTGTTTATATTGCACTGATTCAACTGCTTTTTTCAGGATAATTTGACTTTGAAGTTAGGGGCTGTTGACATTTTCCCTGTCGACCAGGCTCTTGACTCTCAACGCCCATTTGGATTTCTTGTGCTTTTGGCCGCAGCACTATTTACAGGAAGTGCAGATACAAGAGGCGTTGGTGGGAAAAACCGCGTTTTTCTTTTTACACCCGTTGTTTTGTTTACACCCATATTTATATCGGTACTGTTATCTTTTGATGCACGCTTGGACCCACCCAAACCAAAAGTTTCATATGACGATTGAAGCGGCTGGGTTAACGTATATATTTTTTTGTTTTTAGCTATTTGATACACCACCGCCTTATGACACAAGCTATTTAAACTCTCGACCAAGTTTTTGGTTCGACTATAAAAAATCCCGGAAAACACCTCTTTTTTATCTTTCTGAATATCCGCTAGAACGATCTTGAATTCAGCAATATCAAATTCACCATTCGGTTTAAAACAACTTAATACCTTACTTAGTGCCGCTATTTTTTTGGCTTTGTTAGCCAGCCCAAAAAATCCCCACCATCCTTTGGAATGATCGACAAGAGTCCGTATATGCTCTTCGATCATTTTTTTCATATCAGACAATGCCTTGGGTAACTGTGACTTAAATGCGGCCAATTGTTTAACATTGGCTTCTTCTCGTTTTTTTTGTAAAGCCGCACCCTCTTCCAGCCAGGAGGAGTCATTTAAATCACCATCAGCCGTACCCATAAATTTCATCATGCCCAAAATATTTTCATGCATTGGAATTGAATTTGTTGAAATGAACGACTTTTTAAGTCCATAATGATTAAATGAATAAGGACGGACATCCTCATTAAAGGTTGTTGAACCAACTACATAATCATCAAAAAGACACTTGGCAATTTTAATGGGCCCTGTTGTACAGACAACAATGGATCGTAAGTAGAGTGAGCGCTCTCTTTTCATTAGATTGGTTAAAAACTCAGTGTCATCCTTTATTGATAATATTCTGTTTATTTCATTGTATTCACTTCTGAAAAACAACCATTTAACCCAACCCAACTGCTGAGCAAGCTCAGCCCTTAATCCAGCAATAACAGTGTCTTTAGTAATGGGCTTTGATACCCCTTTAGAAACGAGAAACGCTTTTTTATCTCCCTTGAAATCTTCTTTTTTAATTAAATAAGCTTCCAACATATTATCAGGCGCTAACAATATCTTGCGAATCTCATTGTATTCTTTATTAAAGAAAATCCACTTAAACCATCCAAGTTGATCACTGAGCTCCTTTCTTAACCTGGCCATAACTGTTTTTTTGGTAGCGGATTGCGTCACTCCATTAAACTTAAGAAACAGTTCATGATCGGTCATGGCCTTGTTAAGATGATGTCTCAATTCTCTGGAAGAACGTGCCGGGCCTTCCACAGAGGTTGATTTTTTAATATAAATAGACTCGGCCCGCGTTTGCATGGAACCCAATAATAATCGGCTGAAAAAACTATCCTCAAGGCTTTTTTCAGCTTCTTCAATAAAATCAGTTTCATACCTGCTTAGCGTTTTGATCAGACCATCTTGAACCTTTTCAATTTTTGAGAATGCCGCCTCTTCATCAACCACAGCAACATAATCGTTATTGGAAAGAATTACCTCCTTTCCACTGATCGATAAACTACCAATATTTAACAGCAAAGGAGCCTCAACATCGATCGTTTTGCCAAGGTCTGTGGTATCCACAGGAACATCAAAATCACTGTAACTGCCAAGCTTATATACGGGTGAAATCCATCGGATAATGTCGCTGGCTATTCCTAAATTTCCACCTGCGTTTAAATTTTTAATTTCATCTTGATAAAAGGCATACAATGCTCTTTCTTTGTCTGATTTTAATTGAGATGAAAATTTATCCGCATCAACCAAGGTAATCTTATTTTCAATGGAATATGCTGTTAACTCCGCTTTGGCATCATCATTTAGCATGGATTAAATAAGCTTCCAACATAATATCATTCGGATTTTTTTCTCGCATTTCAATGAGTCGAGTTTGATTCTCAATATTCATAAATACACTTGGCGTTTTACTCAACCAAATCTTCACATGTGCATGTGGATTGTATTTATACATTATACAGGTTCTCCAAGTCAGACAGGGGCAATAAATTCAATCCGATGTGAAATACAGGCACAACAAAACTCGCATGCCTCAGGTCGACTAACATCAAAACCAACCATACTTATATGGGTCACTTAAGTCAAATAACGAGCACTTAATGGCCAAGCCAAGTATAATTATATGTATCCCCGATGTCAAATAACGAACAATTAGTGGCACGATCGATGATCCTACAAATCTTGCTCACGATCGGTTATAATGTACCTAACTTCTTACTGGCCATTAATCTATCGTGTTTGTCGCCTGCGGACTTAACCACAAAACTGCCCCTTTGAGCGTGCGTGAAAAAATAGCACTGCCTGTGGCGATGCAGGAGACACTACTTAATCAGTTGGTGCGCTTGCCTGCGGTTAATGAAGCTGCGATTCTATCAACATGCAACCGCACTGAAATCTACTGCGACACCGATGATCCCGACCGCATTATTCCCTGGCTTGCGCACGAGCATCAACTCTCGCAGGATGCCATCACGCCTTATTTCTATATGCATAAAGGGGATAACGGCGTACGTCATGTCTTACGGGTTGCTAGCGGGCTTGACTCCATGATGGTGGGTGAACCTCAGATTCTGGGTCAAATGAAACAGGCCTATCAACAAGCTTGCCATGTTGGTACCGTTCAACACAGTCTTCGTCACGTTTTTCCCTATGTATTCAGTGCCAGCAAACGCATAAGAAATCAAAGCGGAATTGGAAACAACCCCGTCTCCATCGCCTATGCGGCCGTACAATTGGTAAACCAGCTTTTTTCTGATGTCGCATCGTTAAATGTATTTATTATTGGATCTGGAGAAACGTCTTCCCTTGTGGCTAAATACTTGCAACAACAAGGTGTAAAACGCTTTATGATCGCCAGTCGAACACGTGAAAATGCCAACCAACTCGCGGAGACATTAGTAGGAGAGGCACTGTCGATTGGTGATATTCCACACTACTTATCACAAGCTGATGTGGTCATTTCAGCCACCGCATGTCCACTTCCTTTTATCAGCAAAAGTCTGGTCAAACATGCACTGAGCCAGCGAAATAATGCCGCAATGTTTTTTTTGGATTTGGCGGTTCCACGTGACATTGAAGCCGACGTGGGCGAGCTGGACGGTGCGCATCTTTATAATCTTGATGATTTGCAAATCATGATTGAAAAAGGCATGAATGAACGTCGTACCGCGGCACAGCACGCCGAACAATTAATTGAGGGTGAACTGGATAATTATATTCGCTGGCATCGCTCATTGCGCGCGAAAGACGTCATCTGCGACTATCGCACCCAAATGCAGGACTTGGCACAACTTGAATTGCAACGCGCTATACAACAGCTATCAACAGGTCAATGCCAATACACGGTCTTGACAGAGTTTTCCGAGCGCCTGGTTAACAAACTCACGCACAGACCCACGGTCGGATTACGCCGAGCCGCCCGGGATGATCGCTGCGAGTTACTTGACTTGGCCCGCTACCTTCTTAACGCCCCGGCTGAACCTTCCATATCATGAAAACATCACTTAAATTAAAACTTGAACACATGCACGAGCGTTTCCAGGAAATTGGACGCTTGTTATCTGAATCAACTGTCATTGCTGATCAGAATCAGTTTAAAGCCTTATCGAAAGAATATTCACAACTTGAACCCATAGTGTCCTGTTTTGAGTTGTATTTACATGCCTGTGCCAACATCACATCCCTGCAGGAAATGCTGGATGGGGATGATACAGACATGGCGCAGATGGCTGAAGATGAAATGCCTTCTGCAAAAGCAAGCGTAGACAAGCTGGATGATGAATTACAATGGCATCTCATTCCGAAAGATCCTGATGATGAACGCAACATATATCTGGAAGTGCGGGCAGGAACGGGCGGTGATGAAGCAGCCATTTTTGCCGGCGACCTGTTTCGCATGTACAGTCGGTATGCTGAAATTCAGGGCTGGCCGATTGAAATCATCAGTGCCAGCCATGGCGAACATGGCGGCTTTAAAGAAGTAATTGCCAAAGTATCCGGACACAATGTATATGCACAATTGAAATTTGAATCAGGCACACATCGCGTGCAACGTGTTCCTGCAACTGAATCGCAAGGACGCGTGCATACGTCTGCGTGTACGGTAGCTGTTATGCCTGAGGTTGACGAAATCGATGAAGTACAAATCAACAGTTCTGAATTGCGTGTTGACACTTACCGAGCATCGGGTGCAGGTGGCCAGCATATCAACAAAACTGATTCCGCAGTCCGCATTACGCATATCCCTACCGGGGTGGTGGTTGAATGCCAGGATGAACGCTCGCAACATAAGAACCGCGCTAAAGCAATGGCACTGCTAAAATCAAGGATCCTGAACGCCCAGCAAACCAAACAACGCGCGGAACAGGCGGAAACACGCAAATCACTGGTGGGCAGTGGCGATCGCTCGGAGCGAATTCGTACATATAATTTCCCACAGGGCCGCTTAACGGATCACCGCATCAACCTCACCATTTATCAACTCAACGAGATCATGGAAGGCAACCTGTCTACCGTTGTTGATGCCTTGAAACGTGAATACCATGCTGAGTTGCTAGCTGAACTGGGACGCCATGAGTAGGGGGTGATTTCATTAATGAATGATATTAAATCTACACTCGAACAGGCAACTAAACGATTAACGTCTGTCAGCCCCAGTGCACGTCTGGATGCAGAACTCTTGCTGGGCAAAATACTTAATGTATCAAGCACGTATTTTTATGCACACCCAGAATACACGTTAACCGTTCTCCAGCATGAGCAGTATCAAAATTTATTAATAAAACGGGTTGCTGGAACACCCATTGCGTATTTAACGGGTATTCGTGAATTTTGGTCACTCCCCCTGCATGTATCCAAACACACACTTATTCCACGACCAGAAACAGAATTACTAGTCGAACTCACATTAAACCTGCTCACCGACACATCGCCTGTTTCGGTTCTTGATTTAGGCACAGGTAGTGGCGCTATTGCTCTGGCACTGGCATCAGAACGCCCGAACTGGAGGCTGTTAGCCTGCGACAAAAGTCAGGATGCCGTGGACACTGCTCGCGATAACGTTACACAGTTAGGAATCGATAACTTGAATGTGTTATGCTCGGATTGGTTTGACTCCATACCCAACCAACAATTTAATGCCATTGTGTCGAACCCACCCTACATTGCAGAAGACGACCCGCACCTGTTTCAGGGAGATGTACGCTTTGAACCACGAGACGCGTTGATCATCGGAGTTGATGGTTTGGACGCATTGCATTACCTAATACAACATAGTCAGGATTGGCTGTTACCGGGTGGTTTATTATTATTGGAACATGGATTTGATCAAGGATCCGCTGTTACAGCCGCATTAAAAAAATGGGGTTATCAATCTGTACAATGCTGGCAGGATTGGCAAGGACATGACCGTGTTAGCGGTGGGCGAGCAAAATCTGAATAATAAGCTATAATTATAAAAGTATAGTTGATGAGTAGTGCTATTTTTGATATAAACGCAACCAGTTGAATTAACAAATATAAGTGAGTGCATCGTGAAAATTGACGCCGTTGGCAATATGGGAATTGCCCCCTACCAGGAAACTGAGGGTGAAGAGTACATGAATGATAAACAGCTGGCACATATAGAAAAAATTCTACTTGCCTGGCGACAATCATTAATGGAAGAAGTGGACCGAACGGTTACTCATATGAAAGATGAAGCCGCTAATTTTCCTGATCCCGCAGATCGTGCCAGTCAGGAAGAAGAATTCAGCTTTGAATTACGAACGCGT
>JABDAB010000044.1 GCA_013289415.1 Gammaproteobacteria bacterium | reverse complement strand
AATCTGTATCTGCCATTAATACCATGAGCATAAAAAATGGCATGATCCATGGTCAAAATACCGATTCTTATGGGTTTATTCAAAGTATCTACCAGTCTCCCATGACAGGCAAAAATTATAACTTTAAAGGTAAGGTTGTTGTGGTGCTTGGTGCCGGCGGAGGCGCTCGCGGAGTCTGTGCCGGATTATTGAATGAAGGCGTAGAAAAAATCATTCTAATAAATCGTACGTTAGGTCGCGCCGTTGATATCCAGAATGCATTTGGGCAATCAATACACGTTTTACCTTGGGAAAAGAGGCATGAAGAATTACAAAATATTCACATGCTGGTCAATGCAACCAGTCTTGGCATGACAGGCCAAGAACCGTTGGATCTTGATTTAGCTTTGTTACCAACCCAAGCGTTAGTTATTGATATTGTATATAAACCACTGATGACACAACTTTTGACGCAGGCTCGAGCTCGCGGCAATCCAATCATTGATGGATTAGATATGTTGCTTCATCAGGCAGTACCAGGATTTGAGGCTTGGTTTGGTGTACGTCCTGAAGTTACGCCTAGGTTACGAGAATACATCATCAACTTAACCTCAGCTGGCTTTACAAATAGGAGTGATTTTATTATACCGGAAAAGTTTGTTGAAAATGAACGAGGGGCTGGTCACCGCAAACCATATGCTAAGGATGATATTCAAGTAAAATATGGGGCAACTCATTTTTTTAAAATAAATACGACTTACAATAACAGGTCCATAAATGAAAATGAGATAATCATGAGCAAAGATCTAACTTATTCTAGTAAAAAGATGAGTTAACAACCTCTGGGTACATTAAATTTATTTTTTGAGGATAAAATGAAATCTATTACTAAAAAACTAACAATCGCATTTTGTATTGTATTGGCAAGCATTAGCCATGCTGCGTTGAACACAACAAAACCAGCACTCTACGCTATTATCAGTCCTATGCCAGTAGAAGCTGAATATATCAGATCAAAAATGACACATAAAAAAGAAATTAAAAAATTAGGCATTAGCTATTTGTTAGGGAAAATAAATGGCCGTGATGTTGTTTCCGTAATAAGTGGTTATGGCAAAGTTAATGTAACAACGGTTACTTCACGACTCCTCGCCAGTTTTAAGCCTGATGCCATGATTTTGGCAGAATCATCCGGTTCTGTTGATAAACAACTTAAAATTGGTGATGTAGTCGTGGGGACACAATTATTTGATGCAGATTTTGGTGAACTAACACGAACAGGCCCATCACTGCCTATTTTGATTGATAATCCAACCAATCATAAAAAGGAACCCATGATCTATAGATCTGATTCAGATCTACTCAGTACTGCAAAAAAATCGGCCAATATATTGGGTAACAAATATAACGTCATTTTTGGGGTAATTGCAGACAGTGATTTTTTACCTAACCCCGCATGGCAACTCGCTTTACTTCGTGACAACAAAGTTCAAGCGATTGCTATGGATGGGGTCCCTGTCACCAAGTTGGGTTGGTTATTCCAGGTACCTACTATTGTATTTCATTGTATTGCCAATATTGCTGGTCAGCCTATTAAAGATGCTGATACAGAATTATCTTCAAATAACATGAATCAATTAGTTGTTAAATTTATTGGTGACCTGCCAATAGCGACAACAATTTGAATTAATAAAAATGGAACTTAAAATAGATTATTTAAAAGAGCATTCTGAAGCAATTCCAAGGCTTGCTAAAATTTGGTACGAAGTTTTGGGAAGCATTTGGATTGCTGATGCCTCCATTGAACAGATTGAGCAAGGATTTTATGATGAGTTAAAAGGTAATTCCCTACCGCTTACTTTAGTCGCGTTAAAAGGTGAGCAGGTCATTGGTGCTGTATCTTTACATGAAAATGATGAAATAAAGCCAAATTTGACCCCGTGGTTAGAATCACTCGTAGTGGATAACGCTTATCAAAATCAAGGCGTGGGTAAACTATTAGTAGAAAAAATAAAGCAAAAGGCGAGTGATTTACATTTTAAAAAACTTTACTTGTTCGTATTTGAGCCTAATCTTGTTACATATTATGAAAAATTAGGCTTTAAATGCAGTGGGATAGATACATTTAAGGGTCATACCGTATCAATAATGGAGTCAACGCTGTGAGTTCTATAGCTAACGCCTTTCATCAAGCAGAGCAAATCGCACCCCATCATGCAGAGTAGTTATGTAGAGAAATTTCCAGGGATTTCCCAAAATAGTTTGACCAACCAAGTGTGGTTTTTTTAATGACGAATGAGGCTATTGGCTTTGTATGAATCTAAAAAACAGTTGGAATACGGAGTCAAGATATCCAAATTATAACTTGCTTGTTAAATGTATTTTCGGATTTTTTGTCTATTCCTCACCTTATGCGCCCAATAAAATAGAATGATTCGAATATATATGCCTGAGAAACACATAGGCGGCATGATCAACATTCATTAATAATGATTAATTTGACCGCCAACAACCATTTGTGTTAGAATTATATACAATATATATGCTAAATTAGCATAAATTATGTCGATTATTGGGAGCACCAGCCATGATGAGTCCATCGAATCCACCTGCCTTTTCGACCTCAATCCATCCATACATTCGTAATTACTGTCACTCCATGTGCAGCAAAGGATTAACGAATTTCGTCCATGACATTACCTTTGGTCATGGGGAAGTATCCATGTTAATGGGTGATCCTGAAATGTATCTATCATATTATGACAACAAAATACCGATGGCCTTTACAGATGACTCCGGACGCACATTGCCCGAAGGAATATATCTCAACAAAACACTGGATCACACTCATCGTGAATACTCAAAATTAATATCATTATTCCACAATACAGCACGAAAAAATGGATTAAACTATGGGCGAAACTCCGTGCATTATGTCACCAGAGAGCAGGATTGCCAGCATTTATATTCCCTGTTTTTTGATTTCGAAGATCATGATTTTCTGCATTTTGTTGTGAATAATGGCGTGCTGATTCAAGACATGATTGACCACTACATGCTCACCGCAAAAGACATCATTTTGGAAGCAAAGTCAGTTGAAAATCGAATCGTTCTCCCCAATGCAGGTGATTTGAATACCTCAGCTGAACACATTTATTATTGTGAAAAAAATAAAGAATCACAAAATCCAGACAACATAAAATATAGCTTGGATAAACTGGACTGGAATACCCTTTTTCAATTATCAACGCAGCAATTGGACGCTTTATTAATTAAAACACGATACCCTATTCAATTGGATATCGGTCATATATCCCTGTCCCGAATGGAAATCAAAACCCTGGTTCAACTACTGAAGGGGCAACATGCAGCTGAAATTGCAACGACCTTGCAAATCAAAAAATCTACTGTTGAATCTTATTTGGCGAATGTTAAAAATAAACTGGGCGTAAGGCTTAAAAGCGAACTCGTTCATCGTGTCATCCACAGCCACTTATTACAACAAATTCAATAAAACATACTGCGAAGCTATTTCTGCTGGTAATTGTCCAATCTCCATTATCTAAAGGCTCGTACTGAGCCTAGATGGAAATAAATCTGCAAATTGACCTTGAAACTCGTAGTCTGGATTGAGTTCTTTAATATCGTAATGACTGCGTCAACCCCATTTTTCAAATCTTCTTGCGTTATATTTTGACTTGGGGTTTCAATAAAATCCGACAGTAACATTTGGCTAACCCTCCTCAGCTTAATCATTACCCGGCTTGGCAATATCTCTTTTGTACCCATTGTAACAGAGCAAACTGGTATTTCACGCCATTAGCACTCAAGTATCATAACAAATCGTATAAAAATTGTCTTTTCACCCTATTGTTCGACGGAGATCATGGATTTGCTTTTAGCTGCTGGTGCCAATCCTAATGTGTATGGTGAAAAAGGAAGAACCGTATTACATACAGCTACTTGGTTTCATGTAGATACTACAATGATCAAATCATTATTAATTGCTGGCGCTGATGTGAATGCTCATGATAACGATGGTATAACGCCGTTGATGAACGTTGTACAATTTGCGCATAATAATGCTCAGGAGGCCATTGAGTTACTTTTGAATGCTGGCGCTGACATTAACGCGCGTGATATTCGAGGTAGAACGCCATTAATGCATGCGTCTATAGAAGGTAAGGCTGATAGTATTCGAGTGCTTATCAAATTGGGAGCTAAAGTTGAATTAAATGATTGCGATGACAATACAGCCGTCCAGTTACTTAGTGGTTTTTTTGTAGATAAAGGTCAGTCATTACGGAACTTATTTGAAGAGGCTTATCCAGTACGTTATAGACGGGAAAATCCATCCGTTTTTTGTAGAGATGGATTCTTTAAACAAGAAAAAATGTCTTCTATAGATGTAACTGCTCACCCCGTACACAGCGAGGGATCTCCGCCATGTGGCATTGTGCTAACATAATGAGGAGATGGAATGAGTAACGATAAAATTTATGACGATTTTTGTCAGGCTGCCGTACATGGCGATATAAATGAGATAAATCGCATCGCGAAGTTGGTTGATAAAAATAGACTTCACCAGATGATTTATAAGCCTTTTCAAGAAGCAGCTAGAAATGGCCATCTTGAAACTAAGTCTTCCCCGAACCTGCTAAACCGAACAAAACAACTAACATAATTTGTACAGCCCATTAAATAAACAAACATAAAACATAATTATACAGACGAGAACGAAAACAAGCTATTCAAGCCACATCAAGTTTGATCAAACCTGAATCATGCGGTTATTTAATAAATGTTCTGCTATTTCAATATACTGGTTATGCGTTTCGCCATGGCTCTTTAATAGCGTCATCTGAAGATTCATTGGCCATTATATCTCGTTCGTCTTCACTCATCGATGTATGAAAATAACAAGGAGTGCCATCAACATTTCGCAAAGGCTCAGGAATATAGGTATCCGTTGTCTCAACCAGTTTTTCTAATGCCGATGGAACGTCAATTTCCTTAGTACTATTTTGTGTAAGCAGATGAGATACACGAGCCGTGCTGCTCGCAGTTAAATATTTATCCCATGCCCATGTGTATTTAAATGGAACCAGTTGATTCAACTCGGCGCGACAGTTGGTGATTTCTTTGTCACCAGATCCAGAAGCATTAATTGGTTTATGTCCTTGTCTAAGCTCCTCCTCTTCTTCACCATATCGCGGAAAGTGGTGGTCGGAAAAAGGAGGCAGAAGACATTGCCCTCCAGAGTATAGTCCTTGCTTCATCTCATCAAAAAAATTAGTAAGCCAAGGATCTTGTTCAGGAGATACTTTATTTTCATTTTTCATAATTGCAGCAATTAGTTCGCTTTTTTTCATAAATGTTCTCACTTGTTGGCGTATTAATTTTTGTAATCTACCGTTCCAAGGCTCGTGTTTACATGGATGGAAGCAAGTACGATAGTCACCTCAATTACTTCCGGATAGGCTGGCATAACCTCAGGACACGATCGACTAACTCCTCAGTAGGAGTAGGCTGGAAAACGCGAGCTTTGAGTTTAGCAAAAGCAATATTTTGTGCGATTTTTTGATCATCTGTTTTTTCTTGTTTAACGTTGTTCGTGGCAACAATAGGTACCCGCTTAAGTTCACTGAAATTCACGAATTTATCCTTGGTAATTAAAATATGGGCCTTGTGTCTGCTCACACGTCATCCCGAGCGCAGCGAGGGATCCCCTAACGTTGGCACAATGCCGCATGAGGGAGATCCCTCGCTGCGCTCGGGATGACGTACGGGGTGAGCAGTTACTAGGCCTTTACTCACACTTGGAACTCATCATGACATAAAAAGCGCAAAACACTTTTCTTGTTCCGTAGGCTCTTCTGTATTAGCGGCAATATCCTCTCGTATCATATATAAAAAAGAAAGCATGATGCCCGCACCAATAGCACAGCTTATCTTACCCATGTTTGAATCATTTTGATGATCATGATAAGTACTGACTACATAGGCAAGCGTCATCATTAACTTTAACAGAGACGCTTGTTCCAGACGCTTTGCATATGATAATTTTTTCATGGGCTCCGTTTGTGTGGCTTGAGAGACTATTTGGGTTACGTGAGAGTCCGTTTGGGTTGCTTGGGAGGCCTTTGGTGTAAAAAATGAAGATCGCAGAGACGTAACGTTTGGTACGTTTTCCTCAACCTCGAAACAATTTCCATCAGGCATCATAGGAAAGCGCTGCTCTGGTAAATCGATTGTTGTTAATGGTTTGATGGATTCATCAATAGAAGGGGTTGCAAACGACACTTTTTTCTTTGAACTCTTTTTTTTCTTTGCCACAACAATCCACTCAGAGGCTAAATTATCCGCATGAGGAAGGGGCACTTCCGTCTTATCGGCACTGATGGTTGGTTCCATTGAAGAAATAGCTGTTGTAGTCGGCAAACGAAATGGAAGAATACATTGCTCAGGCTTTCTACTCATATCAAGATCAGGTACTAAGGAAAAAATAGTCTGTTGCATCGCTGCTTCTGATGCAATGTCTCTTGCATAATCATCAATAGCCGTTTTTAATGGTTCAAATTTCTTCCTTAACGCAGAAATATGAACGCCTTCTTTTGAAAAAATAACAGAGAACTTGCTGAGGGTTGAACACAGTTTCTCTGCATTGGCTTGTTGAACTTCGTCTAGGGTACTAATTTTTTCAATTTCGGCTTTTAAAATATCAAACTGCTCGGCAACACAAGTGCTTATTTCTTGCTCGACAAATACTCTTTCATTAAATTGAACTAGTCTATTCAATATTACCCCCTGTTCCGCTGGCACTTTAGTCAGCGACGACAATGGATTAATATATTGCTCAATAAGGCCACCAAGAAGATACCATCCTGTTTCAGGCGTATCAGCAAACATTTCAAACGCAGCAGTTTGCATAAGACTTTCAAGTTTAGTGTGAATATCAGTCAATTTCGTCACTTCACTGCGCGTCCCCAGTCCGTCGATCAACGTCATGAGCATTTCTAATAATAAAGGCTCATCGTCATCTGAGTCATACCAATCTGTTGGCTGCAGTGCTATGTCGCGCTGACGATATTCATTAACAGCGAATTCATATTCTTTTGCCTGTTTAATAATGTTTTCAAAAGATGGCATTGTGCGGTACACCTTATCTTTGTTGTCGGGGCAAGGGCTCGTGTGCGTGGCTCTTGCCCGAACGGGTGAGTAGTTACGTTGTTGGTTAAGGATTACCCATAGTAAGCGTGTCAGATGTAACAACTAATGAATCAGTCCTGTTCTTTTGCCCTACAAACATCGTTCCAAGTACAACCTGGCTTGCTGTAGAAGATACGATTAGTGCTTTTTCAGCCTCATCTCGAGCATCCAGCACGCGCTTCACATCGCCAAAATGTTCAAAAATGATTTTAGCCAAGGCATCGCGAGCTTGCTTTGGATCAAGTACATCCGAACTGGCACCTACTGTGGCAAGCACAACATCTCTGCCCAACACTTTTACGGCCTCTAGATCTTGCTTAAGAATATTGTGTGATACGTTGTCAGATATAAAGATAGCGCCCCGCTCAAGCACCTCTGGGTATGCCCTGCGCAAAAATTCAAGGGTATCTTTTGTATTTGCAACACGGCCTTCGACACGGGTTAACACCATTTCTATAGATACATTATCAAATTGACCGGGATTAGCTGCCTTTTTCTTTTCCAGAAGGAATGCTATCAAATCCTCAATAACAGGCCAATCTTTCAACGATGGCCGTTTGTTGCCTTCGGCTTCCACAGCGATTTGGTAGATGTTTCCTTCAGGTTTGTTTGCGTTATACCAAGCGCCTCTCCCTTCTGGCCAGCTGTCTTTTCCAAGCGTGGCTAAAATGTCGTTTTTCACCGCCGCTATATTGCCCAACCAACAGTCTTTGTGCTCTGGCTTATTCAACACCGTTTGAATAGTCGATGTCAGTTCAGCATCGTCAAACCAGGTTGTCGCTAAAATTACCGCCATATGCTCGTAATTAAATATGCCGCGTGGATTGGTTAAATAGTATGCTTTAACATGCCCTTGCTTGACTGGAGCCAGAAAGTCGATACGACTATCTAAATAAGGGCTGACGACACCATGAATCACAACCGACTTCTCATGGCCATCATTGTTAAAATATGATGCAGGGAATTCAACCGCGTTTACCAGTTGCAATTTTGCATAATTGTCATAAAGCATACGTTGCCAAGCGTCTTGCTTGCTTGAACTGGTTTCTAATGTAGAAGCATCTTCATGTTGCCAACGGGCAATATTAATTTTCACATCGCCTTTGAATCCTTCTGAAAAAAAGCTGCCACGCAAATGTTTGATTTGTGTAATGGCTCTTAACCAGTCAAGTGCTTCCGTTCTGGAAGGAAATGACAGATTCAACAGGTTTTCAATGACGTCAGGCGTCGCATCAACGATGCCATCATGAACATACGCCTCATAATTCAGAATCGCTGGATTATGCTCTATCACTTTCGTCCACACATTCTGAGCAACACGTGCATGATCTTTCGCACGTTCCGGAGCCGTTTCTGGCAAAATGGGCGCTGTAAATGCACCGCCTTCAAGCAACACGGTGGTAACACTGTGCAACATTTCATTGGTTGCTGTGCCATATAATTTTGCACAATACACCATTAGTACTTCGGCTAAACGGATGAAACTCATGTTTTTCTCCTTTATTTATGCTGGGTTAAAATTTTGGGGCTTGTTGATTATTACTTTCGGAAATCCGTGGATTATCCGTCTTGCCACTAAAGTCAAAATGTTTCATTTGAACTCCTTGGATATGGGGAACAACCACCGGATTGCTCCCGAATGAAATTACATGAATCGACATTCGCCCGGTTCAGAAATATCCTGTAATCCATCATCAGAATTGATATCTCCTCCATCAAACTCATTTCTCAAACGCGACTCCAGTAATTTAAGTTTGGGTAATAAATTCCGTTCCGCATTGTTGAATTGAAAAAAGCTGTTACACAATTCGCCTGCTGCAAAAGCCCGATCCTTCACGTCCTTTGATTCATCATTCATCAATACCTCCAGCGCACTTCTTTTCCCAAGCATGGAGATGTATTGATCCGTTTGTTTCCTGACTTCGCTTTCCAGCTGTTGCGTTTCCTCTTTATACTGTCTGGCATTAAAACATGTTTTTCTCCTTCTCATTTTGATTTAAAAGAGAACATTGTATCCGCTTTAAAAATACAAACCACCCCATTAAGTAGGGTGATTTGTGATTTAAATGGATTACAAAGTATCTACTATTGATTTGGATGACGTGAGGATTTATGCGTGCTATTGAAAAACCACAGAAATGTCAGAGTTAAATTGCATACCAATGCCCATTATGGTACAATTTTAACCACTAATGATTTGTCATTAAGGTGCCCTATTAATCTCGACGCCATGCTAAAACAAAATTCCACCGCATCCATGCATGTTGCAGAAATAACCAAACCACTAGAATCACTTGGTGTGATTGGTTTTTTTTATACCCGAATATACCCGGATGGCTCATTTATTAACCTCACATCGCAGCACGATTGGTCTGAGTATTATTTTCAAAAATTATTCCAAGGGCATTATCAACCAAAGGACACTTCCGACCAGCTTTATTCCCATAACAACGTTAGTTTGTGGTCATTAAATCCGGACAATCAAGTTTGGCGGGATGCAACCAGTCATTTTGGTTTTGGGAATGGCGTTTCTATTTGTGAAGAAAATAAAGAGACTCGGGAAATAACCTGTTTTTACTCCACAGCAGCCAATCGGGCTATTAATCATTTCCACATCAATAACGTCGATACTTTAAAAAAATTCAAGCAACATTTCATTTCAAAAGCTTCCGACTTGATCCGGCAAACAGAAAAAAACAAGCTTTTACTACCACCCGCAGTTCTTCTGAATAAACAGGCTGAATGCAATAAAAATCACATTCTCCAACAAGAGTTACTGCAGCAATTAGGTATTCATGAATCCGGCTTTTCAACATTGGATTGGAGCACCCTATTCCAACTATCAATCCAGCAATTGGATATTTTATTAATTAAAACACGGTATGCCATTCAATTGGATTTCGGCACGATTAATCTGTCCAGAATGGAAATCAAAACACTGGTTCAACTCTTGAAAGGACAACATGCGGCTGAAATTGCAGCGACCTTACAAATAAAAAAATCCACTGTTGAATCCTATTTAGCAAATATTAAAAATAAACTGGGCGTAAGGCTTAAAAGCGAGCTGATATATCGCGTCATTAGTACTCAATTATTACAACAAATTAGTTGAAAAATCGTATTTTCATCCTATTTAATAGGATGGTATGGTTAAATCCTGTTTTAGTTAAAATGAATGTTTTTTTTCATCTCAATAATATGTCGATAGGCTTCGTTAATTCGCTTTTCACTAATCTCGCCAGATTTTACTTTGCCTTCGATCAGATCAATAATTTGTTCTGGATCTTGAGGTTGGTCTAATAATTGATTGCCGAATATAAACATATCGGCACCCGCATTTATAGCGAGTGTAACCGCTTTATCAAGGGAATATTGTGCGCTAATCGCTTTCATTTGCATATCATCGGTTATGATGACGCCGTTAAATTTAAGTTTTGTGCGTAAAAGGTCAGTGAGTATTTTATGCGATAATGTGGCAGGCAGACCGGATTCATCCAGTTGACGATTTACTACGTGCGCTGTCATGACCATCCCGCACGATTGATCCTGACCCAGTAATTGTGAATAGGGCTCAAGCTCCTGTGGCTGCCAAGTGTCACTAACATCAACAAATCCAAGATGAGAATCGCCTGTCGCACTGCCGTGACCTGGAAAATGTTTATATGCGCACTGCACACCATGAGACAAAAAGTTTTGGGAGTACAGGTTGGCATAATTGGCTACATCACCAGGATTATCAGAAAAACTACGATCTTTTTTACCAATAATAGGACTTTCAGGATTAACGTTAACATCAAGTACCGGTGCAAAATTCAAATTAAACCCTGACTGGTTTAACGTTACTGCCATGTCATTGGCGACTTGATTCGCATCAAACAGATTCATTTTACCAACTTCGGCAGCAGAGGTCGTTTCCGGGTAGCCATATTCTGGTCTCAACCGATTAACTTTGCCTCCCTCATAATCAACTGAAATCAATAAAGGTAATGATGGACGATGATATTTTAAGTTCGCTAGTTGATAGGCATGCTGCAAATCAGCATTTAGTTGGCGGACTTGCGTGAGGCTTTCAATATTCTTATCAAATGTTTTTGTTTGATTGTTGTAATCAAATAAAATAACGCCGCCGATATTATCTTTTTTTATTGCTTTAATAATTGGCGACTGCATATCAACAGTTTTTCCTTCAAACCCAAGGATAAGCATCTGACCAATTTTTTCACGTAAACTTACGGGGTCGGCGTAAACATTTCCTCCGATAAGTATGCTTAACAATAACGCAAACATAATTAAATAATGCACAATCAACCTCCGGCGTTAAAATTATCGCTCATTCTAATATATATCAACCTGTTGGTCAATTTATTATTCACTTTGATCCATTAATGATCCATTAACTAACAAAGACGATAGAATATATTGATCTCAGGTAAACACAGAGCGTGTCAGGGTTAACAGTTAAATCTACTGGAGGCAGAGCCTTGGTCTATTTGGCATCGAATTCGGTTCGCGCCTCTTTCACGTGTTTCCAGTTCTGCGCAACCCAGTCCACTAGGCCCTGCATCGGGCGCAACAAACTTTTGCTAAGAGGAGTCAACTCATACTCCACTCGTAGCGGCACTTCAGGAAACAATTCTCTCGTGAGCAACCCGTCTCGCTCCAAGTTTCGTAGCGTCAATGTCAGCATTCTTTGGGAGATGCCTGGTATCGACCTTTCGAGTTCAGAAAATCGGGCACGTTCCCCAGGTAGTTTCGCTAAGGACAAGATCAAAAAAATACTCCACTTATCTCCGACTTTTGTCAGCAGTTCGCGGACGGCGGCTGGATCTTCATGTCCGCAGACAGAAGCTGGGTTTAACGAGTTTATCTGATTGCCTTTTTTCATACTTACTCCAATGTGCGTTACGAAGTTCAAAGTGCCTCATTGTTAATAATAAGCTCTCAGAATAGAATTAGCTAACAAAGCATAAGCTTAGAACTAAGAGGAAGCCACAAATGACGCAGATTCTTATTGTTGAATCCAGCCCTCGGGGAAGCGATCCTGGTGCTCGCATCAGGGGGTGTTTTTAGTGAGGGGCCTTGGAGAACTTGGGATTCCGTGGAGCCGTATCTACGCCAAATACTGGGCTTTATCGGAATTGAAGATGTACAGACCGTTCGTGCTGAGGGTATGAACATACCGCCGCTTGCGATCCATGCTGTACCCAATGGCGAAAAAGCCGTTGAAGCACTCGTGATTTGAGGGGAAAAACGATGATCGACCACATTATTCTGACTGTCAGCAATATTAAACGTTCGTTGGCTTTCTATGAGACGGCCTTGAAGCCTCTTAATATCAAATTCTTCATGCCATACAAAGGCATAGACGGCCATCCAGATCTGTGGGGATTTGGTGATGGCAAGAAGGCTTTCTTCTGGATAAAGCAAGGGAAGCCTGATCCAACAGCCATTCATTGGGGTTTCGTAGCCGAAAATGAAAACAAGGTCGATGAATTCTACGTGGCCGCAATGTCCGCTGGTGCCAGGGACAACATTTCTCCGCGCTCACGACTGGAATACTATCCGGGATACTATGCCGCAGATGTATTCGACCCCGATGGGTATTCGTTCGAGGTCGTCCATAAGAGCTAACACACCTCTATTTGAATAAATGTTATACGAAATATTGTATCCTCTCGATATAGCAGAGTAACCCATCTCACCGACGTCGAGATCTGAATTGTTAACAGGCCCTAATAGCCCCTTATACACGCCAAATTATTTACTCTAATTTTGCTTCGCTTTGAATTTTGTTCCGGTCTTGGAAATAGCAAAAATTACCGCGATCGAGTGAATTTAATTAAAATACTTTGTTATATTGATAAACTTTAAATTTTTTAACGCGATCGTGTGAAAATTATTAATTCATGCTAAAATAAAGTAATTCAACACTATTGTTTCACATGAACATATGAAAATTAGTATGCAAAAATTATCTATAAGCATTCTAGGAGATGCCATTGAAGCCGAGAGGAAACGGAGAAAGTTGACTCAAGGTCAGTTGGCTGATCTATCCGACACCAGTATTAATTTTATCAGTCAAATTGAACGAGGTAAAAAAACAGCCCAAATTGGTAAGGTCATTGATGTTCTACAAATTTTAGGCATGCAGCTTGTCATAGAGAAGGGATCTGCTGGTGTGGTGAACCACAATGAATGATTACAAAGCCATCAACGAACTAGAGATTTATAAAAAAACGGAGTTTGCAGGGGTCATACGCAGAACTGAGTACGGATGTGAATTTGAACTCAATTCAGCATTTGGATCTCATTCAAACGAAGCCTATTTTTCATATTGTATCGCAAAAGATGCCTCTAAAATTGTGATGCAGGGTGATAATTTACCGCCTTTTTTTGCAGGTCTTTTGCCTGAAGGAAGAAGGCTTAATGCCTTGGTCGATAAAATTAAGACCTCAAAAGATGATTTGTTCTCCCTTTTTTCAGCCGTAGGTAGTGATTGCATTGGGGACATTTACGTGGGTAACCCTGCTAAGGCTGAATTTCCCCCAGCTAAGAAACTAGAAGAAGTAAACTTTTATTCATTGTTTGAAGAAACTATTGCCCCTGAGAGCTCTTTATTTGATAGCAAAGCCTTAGCTGGCGTACAGGAGAAAATATCCGCATCTATGATTGGTTTTCCCTTGAAATTAACTAAAACAGGAAAGAGTTATATTTTAAAGTTAAACCCTGGCGACAAAAATAACTTAATTCAAAATGAATTTTGCTGCTTACAATTAGCGAAGCAATGTGGCTTCACGGTTGCAAAAGCAAAACTGGTTTACGACAAAGATAAAAATACAGGTCTATTAGTTGAAAGATTCGATAGATACAATCAAAAAAGAATACATCAAGAAGATGCATGTCAATTTTTAAACCGTTACCCAGCTGACAAATACCGTATAACAGTGAATCAAATTGCCGATGCAATCATGCTCATTGCCAATGCCCCACAACTGGAGATTTTAAATTTGCTCAGTCAAACTGCTTTTTCCTATCTAATTTGCAATGGTGATTTACATGCAAAAAACATCAGTCTGCAGACATTAGAAGATGGAACCATTACCCTTACACCGCTTTATGATTTGATTTCGACTGCGATATATAGTGACTTCAATATGGCAATCAAATTGGATAGTCGAGATGATAATATGAAAAGAAAAGTATTCACTGATTTCGCTGAGCGTTATCAGATTTCTGTTAAAGTAATGAACGCCACACTGGATAAGCTGTTAAAACGTTTTACAAAATATTATCCAAGTTTGTTTGCCTTCGAAATGACCGATACGAAAAAAAATTTACTTGACGGGATGATTGCCAAACGGATAAGCGATTTGCAATAAACAAAGCTTACTTTACAATTCTTCAACCCATAACAAAAAGACTCGACGTGTCCTATTTTCGAGACCAAGATGATATTTTGATTTTGTGCAAAACCAAACGCCAGCTTAAC
>JABDAB010000043.1 GCA_013289415.1 Gammaproteobacteria bacterium | reverse complement strand
AGTAAGTTTAGCTCACTCGAAACTTTATTTTGTTTAGTCCCTTAAGCGCCACAACGGTATTGTGGTCAAGTGATATTATTAAGCGTATTTGCCTCAGTAGTGATAGCTGGCAATATCGGAGCTGATCGATGTAAACAACACCACGTGTTACCCATAGATACTGTCGTTATTTTATCGTGGCAACGTTTATAATTTACCATCGCTGAGAGTAAAATCGTCACGGTTCTTAACAAAAAAAGTGGCGTGGCATATTGTCCATCCTCTCGATAACCAATCAGTGCACCCACGGTGACACCCAATACAGTCATTAATGCAAGACTTGCCAAGGAAGGATAAACGAGATCGTCTTTTCCTCGTAATATCCCGGCGGTAATCAATCGCATACCATCGGGAATGAAACTTGCCGCCGAGATAAGCAATAAAGTATTCGCTAGGCTGTTAATAGCGTCGCTTTTATTTATTCCTAAAATAAAATCAATAATATTTTGCCGAAAGCAACTGATGAATACCATTAAAATGCCATTAAACGATATACCAATCAGGTTAGTGGTTAGCAAAAGATTCTTATATTTTGGTGATAACTCTTCGAATCGCATCATAGTTATCATCCCCATGTACTGATTGATGAGGGCTGATAAAACTGCCGCTTGTACTGCCGGTGCAGCAGCAGATAATCCATCTGCATTCAGGTTACCCAATAGAAGTGTGATGGCAAACAAGTTGACCCATTCGGTCAAGCGTTGTAATGCCAACTTCAAACCCGCTTTTACGAAATCACTGAAATGGCGAAATGCGATAGGAGACAAATTAATATAATTAGCATAAATGCCGCGTCGATGTACAAACCACAGTCCCAATAAAAAAGTATTAACCCATGCGGCAATCAGTCCACCCAGCCCAATGCCCTTCAGTCCTGCCCCTTGTATTTTGGCAAAATAATATTGTAATCCCACAGCAGACAAACGATAAAAAATTGTAGACCATAACTGTATTTGATAATTATTTTCTCGTTTAAAGATAATGATCGGAAAAATCATCGATGCTAATTCTGCCATCGGTGACCATGTAAAATAGTGATAAAAATCGGAAAATGCTAGCGCTGTGTTTTGCGGCAATAAAAATGGCATGATAAACTGTGTCAATAAAAATACAGCCGAAGTAGTCAGACCACCCACGACAATCAGAGTGCCTGCTATTCTAATAACAGCATCCATTTTTTCCAGATTTAGTTTGTCACGTTTGAGAAGAATGCTTACACCGTTCACAAAGCCAAATGTTGCCCCCACGGACAATCCCCACGTACTGATGGCCACGCTGCTAGCACTTGGGCTATAGGAAGCAATGAGAATTGCAGTTCCAATATTATGTATTGGTGTTACCACGCCACAAATAGCGTACACCGACATTAATGTTAGGATGTTGGTGGGTTCATGAATTGCTTTCATGTCAGTACACGTGGCTTCAAAGCGAGGAAATTGTTCCAAATAAACGATCATTTTTTGCCACTGAGTTTCATCCATTCTCTGTATGACAATGTTGTCGTACGATTGCTGTATTTGTTTAGATAACATTTTATTATCTTTCGACTCAGCGGCACGAATAAGTGACTCTATGGATGATTGTAGTTCAGGATCATTATCTGGAAAATCTTCTATTTCTGGCATACGACTTCCTATTAATGCTAACGAATAACTTCTCGATATCCTACTCTAATTTCAAAGACACTCATAATCCTAACTTGCAGGGCAGTCGCGTCTTAAATTAGTCCCCAGTACGCAACGAAACCATAGGCTCAAGGCGTGCAGCTCGGCGGGCGGGGTAAAAGCCGAAAAATATGCCTGTTGCTACGGATACAGCAAAACCTGCGATGGGTGGGGCTGCGTAGAGAGTAAAGGGCCAGTGGCTGAACCAGGCGATTACCCAGGTGCAAATACAGCCTGTGATTACGCCCAGCAAGCCTCCTGATAATGATAATATCACCGACTCGACCAGAAATAGCGCTTGAATTTCACTGTTTTTTGCCCCAACCGCTTTACGAATACCGATTTCTTTTTTGCGCTCGCTGACGGATACCAGCATCACATTCATGATTCCAATCCCCCCGACTAGCAATGAAATGCTGCCAATAACGCCGAGTAATAGAGTGAAAATTCGTCCTTGGCTTTCCATGCTGGCAACGATTTGTTTGGCACTTCGCATGAACAGGTTAAGTTTGGGTGCTTGAGTTTTGATGCGTTGTTTAATCAGTTCAATAACCGTGTCGGTATTAGCTGTTGATGTCAGCAGGATGACGGCATTATTAATTTTGGCGTCCTGGCTTACCAACGCCATGCCCTTGAGTGGAATGATGACTGCCTGATTGACATCCTCGTTAAAAAAGGAGTTTTCATGCCATGGTTTTGTTACACCAATGATGGTGAACAGTGCTTTTCCGATGCGTAATTGCTTGCCAATGGGGGTGTCTGAACTGACTTGTTTTAATTGTTGAGCCAGTCCATCACCAATCACACACACATGCTCAAACGATTCAACGAACGACACAAATCGTCCTGCGGCTAACTCGATGTGAACGATACTGGCCAATGATTCATCTGCACCAATAACGACTCCTGACAGGATTTTTTCTTGGAAACGCATTGGTTGATAGGCAATATTGTAGGCGGCAATTTCTTTGATGCCTGGAATAATTGTGGGAAACTGACGCCAGGTATCGATCGGGATGTAATTGTGGCCCCCAACGCTAAGCGCATTTTTTTCATTGTTTTGAAAAACCGAGACCGCCAGTAAATTCGTACCCAATGCTTTGAATTGTTCCATGGCTTTTGCAGTGGCCAATTGACTACAATTGATCAAGGCTACCACAGCCGCTGTTCCCACCAAGATACCTAGTACGGCCAGAAAAGAACGTAATTTTGATGCCTTTAAATTAAGCATGGCTTGTTGGATGTGATTATATAGCGTCATTGGCGTGATTCTGAAATAATTTCGCCATCCGCCAGCATGATGCGTCTCGCGCACATGGCTGCGACCTGTTCTTCATGTGTCACCAAAATCAGTGTACGTCCTTCGCGATGCAATTCGAGAAACAAGGCCATGATTTCGTTGCTTGTCATGGAATCCAGTGCTCCCGTGGGTTCGTCAGCGAGGATAACCTGCGGCTCGCCTACCAGCGCACGTGCAATGGCAACGCGTTGTTGCTGACCGCCAGATAACTGGGTTGGACGGTGATCAGTAAACGCGCGCATTCCGACGTGGTCTAGGGCATTGAGCGCGCGTTGCTTGATTTGTGCTGGTGATAAATTGCCGCGATAGGTTAGTGGAAGCGCGACATTTTGCAGGGCGTTAAAACGCGGTAATAAATTAAACTGCTGAAAAACAAATCCAATAGACTGATTGCGCAGAATAGCTAATTCATCATCACTCAAGCCGGCAATATTCCGGCCGCGCAGCACATAGTCACCACGGTCTGCCTTGTCCAACAACCCGATGATATTCATTAGTGTAGATTTGCCTGATCCAGACGCACCAACAATAGCCAGCATTTCCCCCTGATTGATTGTAAGCGACAGGGTTTTTAACACGGTACTTTCTACACTACCAATTGTATATTTTTTTACAATGTTTGTTAGTGAGATTAGGGTCATACAATCACCACATCCCCAATTTTTAATCCCGACTCAATCACCACGCTATTGTCCTGTACCGGACCGGTAATCACGGGATGCATACTGGTTTTGCCATCTGGCGTTTGGATTTGAACCATGCTTTTGCCATTTTTTTGTTGAATGGCTGCAATGGGAACCATCAATTTATCGGCGCTATTCATTGTGAGTTCAACATCAGCACTCATGCCTACTTTGAGTAATGATTGTTGGACGGCGGTCAGCGATGTCACTTCAACAATTGCGGTAAATGAGGGCAGGGCACCGCCATTGCTGCTTGTAGCTTGGGCATTGATTGCAACCAGTTTTCCTTTGAGCGCCTGTTTGCCGAATGCGACACCACGTACTGTTGCTGTCATTCCGGCCTTTACTTCCGCAATATCGACTTCTGGTATGTCAATTTCTACGGTAACACCACTGAGATCACCCGTTAAGGCGAGTACTTGCCCCGCTTTAACGGCCGACCCTGTTTTTATCCGTTCGCTGGTATCACCTGTTGTCTTGGGTGGGTAAAGCAAAACGCCATTTCCGGATGCTTTAATGCGAATTAAATTATGTCGGCGGGTCAGCGCCAGACGAACCTTGGAGAATTCTGCAAAACTCAAGCTGGATAGTGCCTGATCTCCCGTGTCACCCATTTTTTCGAGCATTTCAGATAGTTTGTGCTTGGCTTGCATTAATGTAATGCGCGCCGTATTTAAGCTGGATTTTTCACTCAGGTAGTTATTTTTTGATATTAATCCAGCGTCCCATAAGTCTTCTGTGCCGGTGAATTTAGCTTTTGCTATGGTATAGCTGTCTTTTTGCTTAAGATATTCGGTCAGGGTGTCATTGTATTGTCGTTGGAGTTCGGCTGAATTCAATGTATACACAACATCACCTTTTTTAACAGATTGCCCGTAGTGATAGTGCATGGATTCGACCACCGCATCGACAGGACTGGTCAGCGTACTTTCATGTAGAGGCTGAAGTGTTCCGGTAAAATACAGGGTTTTGTGTATCTTGACTGTCTTTGCTATGGATGTGTCTGGTTTGGTTTTTTTGTGCGATGAAGAACCGCCGCATGCCACCAGAAGACTGACTAAAGCAAGGATGATCGTCATTTTTTTCATGTGCCGTACCTCAAAATAATGTGCCAATAATCGAGTGTTGTGCCCAATATGCGCTGTAAAGCGGATAGCTGGTTCAGATAGGCTATTTTGGCACTAATCAACCCTGATTGTGCTTGAATCCACTGGTTTTGGGTGTTGTTTACATCTAGTGCTGTCGTAATGCCTGCTTGTTGTTTTTTCTTTTCTAGCTCATAGGATTGCGCGGCAAGGTCGACCTGTCTTTTGGCTAGTTCGTAGCGTTTCGCCAAACTTTGTATGGTGCTTATGGTATTTTTAATCGTAGTGATTAATGCACGACGTGCCGCGATTAAATTTAATTTGTCCTTTTCCAGACGAATTTTAGCTGAAATAAGTGTGCTGCGGCGGTTAAGGTCATGCAGCGGGATGGTTAACATCAAACCGGCGGACTCGGTTATATTGTGACCACTGTATATCCCTTGCAAGCCTCCACCGGTGCCATCGACTCCAGTGACTGTGCCGGTTTGTACATTGGTTGTTAGATCAAGTTGCCATAATTGTTGATTTTTGGCGACTTGGTAGGCACGCTCATCTGCACGGCATGCCGTTTTTAACGCCAGATATTGTGCATTGTGCGTCAGTGCTTGGGTTATTGATGTGTTTACATCTGGAGTCTTTAGGTTGTCCAGACTGACATCGTCAGGTACTGCCAACTTCATATCCGGATCGAGGCCTATGGTTTCCAACAGGTCTTGTGCGGCTGTTTTAAAATCATTTTTTGCCTGCTCAACCATCAGGTTTAACGATTCAATCTGATAGGATTGCTGGACATTTGCAGTGGGTTCAAGTTCACCCGCGTTAATTTTTTTTTCATTGGTATCGTAGGATTTGTGTGCTTCTGTTAATTGCCGTTGCTGACTTTGGAAATTATTACCACTTAAAATCAATGCCCGGTATGCGGTTGAAACTTGGGTGATTTGATCAATAACGGATTGCTGTAGATTCAGTTTATTCAAGGCTTCATTATCAATGGCATCCAATAATCCGGCTTCATTGGCTGCCAGTCCAAATCCCCGTAATAACGGTTGTGTGAATGAAAAGGTTAACATGGGATTGTAATCGCCAATCGATTGGGCGCTGTTGTCCATTTTCAATCCGGCATGACCACCCAGTTTGGTTTTTAAATCAAATTCAGGCGCTGCCAGATAATTTTGCGTCCTGCCATTCCCCACGCCACTATAATGGCTGTTAGTGACATTAGCCTGTGCCGCAAGTGCATATTGCAATTCAAACTCATTGTGCGCGAGACGTAGCTGGTAGATCTGAATAATCCGATCAAGTTCCGCGTTTTGAATATTGGGGTTATAGCGCAGCGCCAATAAAATAGCGTTCTTGAGGCTCAAATGCAGTGTTTTACGCCCGATTGATGTCGGAGAGGTGGGTAAATCAATCCAGTGATCCAGCATGTATTCAGGATTTTTAATGGCATGAGTTAATCGCTCATGCGCCGTATCGACGCGCTGCATTTCTGCCGAAGGATTGTTCACCCAGCGATAAAGGGCGTTGGGAGATGCGGCAAATAAACAATTACCAATGAGGCAGGCGCTAATAAATCCGAAAGTTTTTATCACGGTTGATCGTTAGTCCGGTTAATGGGAGATAAAATTGCTGAATCGAGTGTGAATCATAACATATTCCTATTTTTTATACAATCTGACTGGCTCTTCTCCTCTCACTGAAAAACGCTGCTTGTCCTGTAAACGTAGCGCGGTCAATTCGCCGCCCCACAGGCAACCGGTGTCAATGGCGTGGATTCGGGGGTGGGGGCATTTTCCCTGTAAAGCTGCCCAATGACCAAATATAATATCCGCCGGAATTTCTTGGCGATTGGGTACTGCATACCAAGGATAAAGGCCGTTTGGTGCCTGGTCTACTGTGCCTTTATACGTTAATAATAAATGGCCTTGGGCATCACAAAATCGCATTCGGGTAAAATAATTACAAATTACGCGCAGCATGGCATCATCCTTTAAATCAGGTGACCAATGATCCGGTTCATTGCCGTACATGTGGGTTAAATAATCACAGTAATTAGGACCAGCCAGAGCCTGCTCCAGCTGGAGGGCGCAGGCTTTAGCCTGTGTCAAATCCCACATGGGATTGATTCCTGCATGGCACATGACAATATTTAATTCAGTATCATGGTACAAAATAGCCTGCTTGCGTAGCCATTGCCCCAGTTCTTCGGCGTCTGGTGCGGCTAATATTTCATCCAAGGTATCATCATTGTTTTTCCATGAATTGTCGCTAAACAACTGGCTCAATAGATGAAGATCATGATTGCCTAAAGTAATTCGGGGAGTTAAGGGCAAGTTTTTTATAAATCGTAAAACGGCTAACGATTCTGGACCTCGGTTCACCAAATCACCAACAAACCACAGCCTATCGGTGTGTTCGTTAAAATCCACATGACAAAGCAGGCGTTGTAACATGGTGAAGCAGCCCTGTATATCTCCAATGGCGTAATCACTCACGGCGTGAATATCCCGATTGTAATTCAGGCGTGTTTGCTTCAACTGCCTGCCACTCCCCTGATTGGGTTAGATGATGGAGAGGCTCTCGATTGTTGAGCGATTTCTGGATGCGCATCATTTCAATCGCCGTCACGGTCGTTTCTTTACCGGTGGCAGGGTCATGCAGTTGCATCTTATCAGGCAGTACCACGGCAAACTTGTTCAAAATAATCCCATTTTGTGATGTTTTGTCGTTTGGATTTGCTGTGTGGTTGTTTGCCTCTCGATGATGCAATCCTAGTGATATCAATCCATTATGTACAGCTTGCCAAGTCTTGAGCCTAGTATCTGGATGCTCACGCATAAAAAATTTATAGGTTTCTATTGTCATGTGCAAACCTGCGGGAAGCATCATGATTGGAAGTTTATTGATGGAAAACCGGCCCTTTTCTAATTGCTGAGTCAACCACTTGATGAATTCCGCGCCCAGCACGTGTTCTTTTCCAATACTTGATTCAGGTGCATCGATAAACGTGCTGATTCTGTTGGCGCGACCACCACCTGAGGCGGTATGCCTAATTAAAAATGCATTCAAATCACGTTGAATCGCAATGGCGTCTGCACGCTCTAAAATGAGACCCAACATGCCAGCGGCGTTTGGATCTTCATTCAGCAAGGCAAGCCAGACCGCCAAAACTTGAGGATTTCCGGCTATCCAGGAAAACCCGCTTTCTGGCATTAATTGATAGGCAAGTAATAAATTCAAGCGACAGCGCAAATCATCCTCACTACCTTGAGTGAATTCATAATGGTAGTATCTGGCATTGGAGGCTAACCCCTCCAACAAAGGATTCCATAATCTTGAGAACAGCCCGTTTACGTCAAACAGTTCAATGCGATAATCCAGTTGCAGCTTCCCGATTCCCTGTAAAATGGCGGCAGAAAACAAGGCGTAAAGCCATAATTTTTGCTCTTCAGACAACTCGGCGTCATGTCCAGGCACCATCTGTTGGCACAACAGGTGTAATGCTGCTTCAGTGCGATTTAGGGCATGATCAAGTAAACCACCAGGTAACGCATAATAACTGTTTGCCGTCTCAGGCAAACTTTGGCACTGGTTGGTGAAATTGTGCAATAATTTCATACACAGGCTGTCAAATCGTGGTGAATCCAGTGCGCAGGATTCGGTTATGTTTTGCAGTAATTTGAGCCGTTTACTCTCTGCCAATAAGGCTTTGGGTATGGCCACAGGGGTCAAATCCTGAAGGGGTCTGGATAGTGTTGGTCTGGCTTTTTTTCCATGATGGTGAAACAAAGTAACCTCCTGTTTATTTGTTCGTTTGATCCATGTTAGGCTTCTTTCATTATTATAATAATAGCACATCCATTATCCTGAAAAAAGCAGTTGAATCTACTCCGATGGCCTACTGCACTGATTCCTCAAGACTTTTCGATGATTTTTTACTTCACCGTATGGGTGATACGGTTTCAGCAAAAAATCATCGAAAAGTCTTGAGGAATCAGCACATTAGACCATCTCGCTACGATTCAACTGCTTTTTTCAGGATTATGCTGGAGAAATAAGTTGGCATTTCATCAGTTAATGACAAGTTTTTGGGCGCTTAATCTTGCAATCATAACGTTTAATAACGGATTCGCTGCAACAAGCGATTCATGTCAAGGCGTTTCCCTACTTGATCTGACTGACAGGGGTAGTGTCAGCAATACGCCATGCGTCTTGCCATCCAAAGCAGTGATGTGGGAAGCAGGTTATCAATATAACAATTTTACACAAGCTGGATCACTGCAAAACTTTCCGCAAGCGACATTTTATTTGGGTTTGCCGACTAATACTGAGTTTATAGTTGTATTGCCAACTGATAATCAGCAATCAATAATGCCTTTTTCAGGATTCAGTGCAACCATGGTCGGTGGCAAGCATGAGATTACCTATGGGGACAACTGGGTGGCTGCAGCAGAAATGTTCTTAACTCCTCCGGGTGGGAGCGCGGGTTTTGGTAGTAAGGGATTCGGTGTGCTGGTTAATGGGTTGGTGAATTATAACATTAACTCTAAAATCTCCCTGGGGCTCATGTTGGGAGAAAGTACGGCGACAAAGGGCGGTTTTTTTGGCGGCAAGCGTTTTAACAGTTTTAATTCCAGTTTGGCTTTGTCTTACGCTCCAATTGAAAAACTGAGTGCTTTTGTCGAAGTGTTTGCGGAAACCAAAACAGGCCCTAGCTTGGGTGGCAATTATAATGTCGACTGTGGAGTTCTTTATCTGCTGACCACCCATGTTGTACTTGATCTTGAGGTAGGCCAGCAATTAAGTCATCAGACCACGAGTTTTAATCAATTTATAGGCGGCGGAGTATCACTGAAATTATAGAGTAACTACTCGCTCTGCACTCAAATCTGATCGTTCTCCGAGCGTCAATATCACCCTACGAGCAGTTACATTATAGATACAATTATACTGCCCATTTAATCACTTTTGCCAATCGAACATAATCCATCACACTAATTTGTTCAGGCCTCAAAACCGGATCAATCCCCATGGCAGTCAATTCAGTGGCACTGATAACGGGTTTCAAATTATTTGCTAATGTTTTACGGCGCATGGAAAATGCGCAGGCGACCAGACGCTCAAGATCTGCAAATTCCACGGCAGGATAGGGTGATGATGTGTGAGGTGTCAGGCGTACGACGGCTGAATCAACCTTGGGTTGGGGATGAAATGCTTCAGGTGGTACGTCAAATAAATGTTCAACGTCGCAGTAGTATTGTAACATCACGCTCAACCGCCCGTACGCCTTAGAGCCCGGGCCCGCGGCTATCCGATCTACCACTTCTTTCTGGAGCATAAAATGCATGTCATCGATATGCGGTGTGTAGTGTAACAGGCGTAATAACAGCGGTGTTGAAATATTATAAGGCAAATTACCAATCACTCGTATCCGCTCGCCAAATTGGCTGTAATCAACTGTTAAGGCATCCGCACTGATCACCGTTAGTTTTCCTCCGGCTCCATGCATCTCTGTCAAATGCGCTTGCAAATCCCTGTCGATTTCAATGGCGGTTAATTGATCCAGTTTTTGCAGTAATGGTTGCGTTAACGCACCAAGCCCTGGCCCGATTTCTAACACATTGTTACCAGGTTGCAGATTTAGTGAACGGATAATGTTATCTATGATTTGCCGGCTTTGCAGAAAATTCTGACCAAAACGTTTGCGTGCGCGATGTGCCATTTGAGTGCCTAATTTAAATACGATTATTCTAACATACTTTACTTGCATACCACACTCATTTTCTGTTAAACTGCACTAAATTTGACCTAAAAGAGATCAGCATGGCCATGCACCTGATTATGATCACTATAATATTGTTAAGTGTATTTTGCGTAGGCGCAATGCTCTACAAGCTTAAACGTCAACCTGCTGTGCATTTATCGGCAATGGATTATTGCAAACTGACAATAAGCGGTATTATCGCCTTTATGGCCGACGCGCTCGGTCTCGGCAGTTTTGCGGTGAATATTGCACTCGCTGCACTATTGGGCACGTTTCATGATGAAGAATTGCCCGCCATGAATAATGGTGCTCAGGTTATTCCTGGTGTGATTGAATCTCTGTTCTTTATGCAGTTGATTGATGTTGATTTGACTACATTGATTACTCTGGTTGCCGGTACCTGTTTGGGAGGTGTCATTGGTGGCAGTGTAGTGAGTCGACTGAGCAAGCAGGCGATCCGCTTGGCCATGATGTGTTGTTTTACGCTTATCATAGGCATGTTGCTCTGCCGTCAGTTTCATCTATTCCCCATCGGTGGCGAGTTGATGGCACTGGATTCATGGAAACTTCTGGTAGGATTCGGCGGAATGGTCGTGTGTGGCATGTTGACGTCGGTGGGTATTGGCCTGTTTGTTCTGGTGCAAGCGGTCTTGTTTTTGTTGGGTGTTTCCCCCTTGGTAGCCTTCCCGATCATGACTACAGCCGGCGCGATGCAACAGCCCTTAACGACGCTAACTTTTTTGCAACAAGATAAAATTCCCCTGAAAAAAACGCTAATTGTAAGCTTGGCGGGTTGTGTTGGAGTCTTGTTGGTCGTGTTGATATTCAAGCATTTAACCATTACTTGGCTGCATTCTTTGTTGATACTGATTGTCACGTATAACCTGTTTGCGGTGAGTAGAACCTATCTGAATTCAAGACGGGTGAATAACGACGATGCAATGATTCCGTTGGCCGCAGGGTAGCCTCAGATCGCGTAGGTTGGGCTCTTGGCCCAACAACTTCGTACTCAAGTCAGGCCCTACACAGCTGCCATAGCAATGATCCCATTACCAGAGTATAATTAGCCCAAATTTATTGCAATTGGTTTTGATATGGACGAACTGAAAAGTAAATCACAAAAAAAAACGCGATGCAGAGGCCCTAAAAAAAATAGGCGTTGAGTTGGTTGATTTGAGCATAGACAGACTGGATTTGTTGCCGCTGTCCGATCATCTAAAGCGCGCGATTATTGAAGCAAAAGCATTAAAAAGTCATGGTGCAGTTAAACGTCAGGCTCAATTGATTGGCAAATTGATGCGCTCTGCAGAGTATGATGCAATCATTGAAGCCTATTCCGACCTGCTGGCTGAAGACAGTTCACAAACGGCCCGATTTCATGCCGTAGAACATTGGCGCGAGCGTTTGATTGAGGAAGGCAAAGATGCACTCACTGAATTTATTCAAGTATACCCATCCATTGATGTTCAGCAGCTTCGACAAATGATTAAAAAAGCCGTCGAAGAACAATCAAAAGAAAAACACACCGGCGCCAGCAAAGCACTATTCCGATACTTAAGGCCTTATTTATCATGAAATTTTCGTTGTTTGTCAGCTGCCCGAAAGGGTTGGAATACCTCCTGGAAGATGAGCTTAAAGCGTTGGGCTTGCAGGTTACTCGCGTCAGTCCGCAAGGTGTTTATGGCGAGGCATCCTTGGCTCTCGTATACCATCTGTGTCTGTGGTCGCGGCTTGCCAACCGGGTGCAACTGATTCTGTTCAGTGGCGATGCACTCAATCAGGAAACGCTATATCAGTTGTGTCACACATTTCCCTGGCAAACCGTATTTGCGCCTGATAAAACTCTGGGCATTGAATTCCATGGTGTATCAACAGAAATTCGTAACACCATGTTTGGCGCGCAAGTGGTCAAAGACGCCATTGTTGATTATTTCCGTGAGTTGGAGGGAGAGCGCCCAGTCATTGATCGTGAAAACCCGCAAATTCGGCTGCATGCTTATTTAAAGAATGACAACCTCACCGTTAGTCTGGATTTAACCGGGTACAGCATGCATCAACGGGGCTATCGTACGGAAGCAGGTAGTGCACCTTTAAAAGAAAACATTGCTGCAGCCATGTTGGTGCGCGCCAAGTGGCCCGAGTTGGCTGAGGCAGGCGCCGCACTGCATGATCCGTTTTGTGGTTCGGGTACGATTGTCATAGAGGCGGCCATGATGGCGGCTCATATTGCCCCAGGTTTGTTGCGCCTTGATCAATCGTTCCAACATTGGACACAGCATCAACCCGCGTTATGGGACGAAATACACACCAAAGCACTGCAAGCGGTCAAGCCTGTTCGCATGGTATTACGTGGCACAGACATTGACCCGCACGTTATCGAGATTGCAAAGGCTAATGCTGAGCGCGCAGGGGTTACTCATTTGGTTGATTTTGTCTGCCTGCCATTGGAGGCTTGTGCATCAAATAGCGAAACCGGCTTATTAATTGGCAACCCACCTTATGGCGAGCGCCTCGGTGATGCCACGCAATTAATCCCGTTGTATCAGCAGTTGGGGCATGTTTTGCATAGCCATTACCAAGGATGGCAGGCTGCCATTCTGACTTCAAACCCAATGCTCGCGAAGGCCATGGGGTTGCGTGCCAGCAAGTCGTACACCTTGTATAACGGCGCACTGGAATGCAAGTTGTATTGTGTGGCTCTGGATGCGGATAACCAGTTAAGGTGTTTTGAGCCTAGCCGTTTATCGGCTGGTGCGCAGATGTTTGCGAACCGCCTGCAAAAAAATTACAGTCATTTGCAAAAATGGGCGAAACGCAGCCAAATCAGTTGTTACCGTGTTTACGATGCTGATTTACCAGAATATGCATTTGCGATTGATATTTACAATGATCATGCGGTGTTACAGGAATATACAGCGCCCGCCTCAATTGATGTACACAAGGCTGAAAAACGAAGTCTTGATGTCATCCAGGCAGTACCTGGCGCGCTGGGTATTCCTGCTGAAAACCTGGTTGTCAAACGACGAAAACAGCAAAAAGGCACGAATCAATATCAAAAAATGAATCAGGTAGGGCGTACAATGGTGGTGTCCGAAGGGCAGGCCAAATTTACGGTTAATTTGTATGATTACCTGGATACAGGCCTGTTTCTCGATCATCGCCCATTACGATTGCGCTTTGACAAACTACCTAAAGGCACCCGTTTTCTCAATTGCTTTTGCTATACTGCAACCGCGAGTGTGCACGCAGCTTTAGCTGGTGCGCAGACCACGAACGTTGATTTATCCAATACCTACTTAACATGGGCCGAGGACAATTTCAGGCTGAATCAGCTGGATGTCTCCCGGCATCAGTTTATTCAATATGATTGTCTTGAGTGGCTTAACATAACCACCGATCGTTTTGATGTCATTTTCCTGGATCCCCCCAGTTTTTCTAACTCAAAGCGCATGACAAACACCCTGGATATTCAGCGTGATCAGGAATCACTGATTGCCGCGGCAATGAAATTACTGAATCCAAAAGGTACCCTGTATTTTTCCACGAATTTCAGGCAGTTTAAATTATCACCGGACATCACCAGACAATACGACGTCCGTGATATTAGCGCCGACACAATTGATCTGGACTTCAAGCGCAACTTGCGGATTCATCAGTGTTTTATTATCCGGCATGCTAGTCTTGAGACTCAATACCGAGAAGCAAATGGTGAACTGGATGCAGCGTTTGATGTAACGTCAGCAGATGGGATTGATAAAAATGAAACGTGGTGAAATTTATTTTGCAAATTTGGATCCGGCGATCGGTAGTGAAATCAAAAAATGCAGGCCTGTATTAATTGTTAGTAATAATGCAAACAATAAGGCGGCGGAGACCATAACCGTTGTTCCTGTCACATCCAATGTAACAAAAACATATCCTTTTGAAGTGTTTCTGGATTCTAAAGAGACGGGGTTGGCAAAAGACTCCAATTCATGATAAAAATGATTGATATTGACGAAAAGCATCTCATTCTGGTTAAGCAGATTCTGCAGAAATTTGTACCTGGGGTGCCGATATGGGTGTTCGGATCGCGCATGAAAGGTACGGCTAAGCCTTATTCTGATTTAGATTTGGTGATTGTTGATCAGCAAAAAATCCCGCAAAAATGCTATTATCAAATTCAGGATGCA
>JABDAB010000042.1 GCA_013289415.1 Gammaproteobacteria bacterium | reverse complement strand
ATAATTGCATCAACCCAACGTTCATCGGCATTCATGCATGGAATCAATGTTAATTCTTCACCACCTGCCTGTAACCATTGTTCTTTCGCGCGAATGCCGATTTCTTCCAATGTTTCCAGACAATCTGCGACAAAAGAGGGGCAGGTGACGGCTAGGCGTTTGATTCCGCGTGCAGCAAGATCTGTGAGCATGGTGTCGGTATAAGGTTTAATCCAGGGGGTTTTGCCTAATCTTGATTGAAACGATGTGCCATAGTCTGTTAAACCGAGTTCTTTGGCTAATAATGCAGAGGTTTGCTGGCATTGAGCACGATAACAGCTTTGATTAATGGATGACCCTTGTGGGCAGTCTGCAACGCAGACGGGTTTGCAGCCGCTTTTTTGCAGATGATGTTCCGGCACGCCATGGTAGCTGAATAACACATAATCGTGATTTGCAATGTATGGTTTTATTTGGGCTGCCTGGGCGCGGATAAATGCCGGGTTTTGATAGAAATCACGAATAATCGTCATGGATGGAAAAATAGCTTTTGGGGCGAGCTCATTGAGTACTTTTTCAATGGCAGACCCTGTGGCTGCCGATGAGTATTGAGGATACAGCGGTAGCACGGTGATGTGCTCACAGGCTTGCAATTGATCCAGCGCATCAGAAATACTCGGTTGACCATAGCGCATGCCCAGCACAACTTTGCATCGTGTGCCAAAGCGATCATGCAATTTCATGCGCAGTTCCTGACTATGCTGAATCAATGGCGAGCCTTCTGAGGTCCATATCGCTTGGTAAGCCTGCGCTGAGCGACGGGGTCTGAAGGGGAGAATAAATGCGTAAAGCAAGAAATATCGCAGTGGCGCTGGTAAATCAATGACCCGCTTATCAGATAGAAACTCTAGCAAAAAACGGCGTACTGCGGACGTATTGGGTGCTGTCGGGGATCCGATATTAATTAACAATAACCCGTTTTTGGCTTCAGTCATATATTGTTCTCACGCAAAAGCTCGTCAATGGCGAAGTTCAAGTCGCTTTGCACCAATAGTTTTTTATTGACGTCCTTGATTAAGCAGCATAGTTGAAAAACCAGTGATTTCTCTCCAAAGGCGCTAAACAAAACATAAGGTTTGTTGCGACCGCTTTTGATGACGTCCTCATGGTTATTGGCCGCTTTCAACAGTAGATCACGTACGCTTTTTGTATTACTGCCAAGCGGTACGTTGATATCGCAATGTATCGAGACCTGTTTGTTGCTATAGACATAATTAGTTACTCGGTGGGTAATCAAATCGGAGTTTGGTACAATAATATCTTCCTGTGCCGGGGTGATAATGTGAGTGGAGCGCACACGAATTTTTTTAACAAACCCTTCAATGCCATCAATGTTGATCCGATCCCCTGGTTTTATGGGTTTTTCAATCAGTAAAATCAATCCAGAGACAAAGTTATTGACGATACTTTGTAACCCAAGACCAATTCCAACGGACAGTGCACCTGCGACAATGGCTAGTCCTGTAAAATTGAATCCTGCAACCAATAGAGCGCTAATTAAAGCAATACTAAAACCAAGGTAGGTAAAAATGGACGCGATAGCCACCTGGGTTTCTTCTTCATCTTCAAATTGTTGATGCCGACTGATGGTGGTAGAAACGCTGCGAAACAACAAATAAAGCAGGCAATAAACCACCACACCCAAAACGATTCGTGTTGGATAAATAGTCGTGCCAGCAAGGTGAATACCATATAATAGCTGGCTATATGCACTTTCAAGGTAATAGGTTGCAAATCCCCAGCTTTGCAAAACCAAAAACAGGGTGAGGGCAATGACAATTAATTGAGCTGTTGTTTTCAGTATCAAAAATTCCGTAAAGACCTGATCTTGTTTATACCCGAAATATTTGATTATTCTGGTTTGTATTGAGGGCTGGTGGCTGGTTATAAAATACATTTTATTGATGCTATGGATGATTAACGTGGTGATAAAAATGAGGATAAGCGTGGTTAATCCCGATGAGGCTATGCGTATGGCCAAGGCTTGGTAGCCAAAAATGGCGATCACAGCGCACGCGACAAGTGTTAGCATACCAAAACGCCGAATAAAGCGTTTATGGTGTTTAATGAAACTTAAATGGCGGTGTGAATAACAATAGTAGTACACAAAATAAATACCTGTCGCGAGCATGATAAGAAGAAACAGGGTGTGGCTTAACTGCATCAGCAAATCATTGAGCTTGAGCGTACGTCCCAGTATGTCTCCAATGGATGCCAGAGTATAAAAACTTAAGAAAACTAACAGGGCTGATCGACACCATTGGTTATCAACTGAATAGGAGTAGAACAATGCTCTGACCTGTTTCATTTTAGACAGCAAAATGATGAGGGCTGCTGCCAATAAATAAAAAAATACCTGGCGTGATAAATCCAAAAGAATACTGGAGGCCTCGACATTGGGATGTAAAATAAATAAATAAATAAATATGACGCCTGCAAGCAAACACATGGATAGCAGCAGGGCATGTCCGGCGTGCAATTTTTTTATATGCAGAAAATGCCTGGAAAAATGTGTTTTACGTATCCTGAGCAAGAGGATAGATGACACAATCAAAGCAGAACAAAACAGTATGCCCCAAATAACAGGGGATTTCAGCGCTGGAGGTACTGGGATTTGTAACACAGCATTAGAGATATTTTGAGGCGGTAATTTAATCAACTCATCAATCACTTTCCATAGCGGCAGGTTTCGCGTTAGTGTTTCTTCCTGGGTCATTTGTGCCATGGTTGTTTTGTAAGCTTCAATGGCTTCCCGGGCGCGTATCGAAAATAATCGACATTGCGACAGCCTGCTGGCCATCTTTTTTTGCTCACTACTTAAATATAAAAAATCTGCGCCGACTGTGTTTTTATCCGCAGAATTTGCATTTTGGGGTATCAGGGCATTGACACTGGTTAATTTTTTTTTCTCCTCATCCATGCATTGTTCAGCTTGTTTTGTGTATTTACTCAGGGTTTCGATGGCTGCATTCAAATCATTTGGATTTAAATTTTGTGTCGATAATTGAAGATTAATGTGATCAAACGTCTTATTAGCTTGTTTGATGTTGAAACCTTGAGTGTTGTCGTCCAATGAGTTGGCCATGATTACGTTAACATTTAGAAAGAAAAAGCAAAGCATGGTGAGACAGCGCATGGTTATTCCGGGCATGTAATCATGAAAGAGATACTGTACTGCTTTGTGTTATGGAACTCAAGACAGAGTACATAATAAAGGCAGTTTGCTCGCGCCAACCGGTAAAAACTAAATGGAAACGGTACTAGCCCTTGCAACTGGCGTGAAAAAGCGCATAATAACTGTAATTTTGACGAATGAAAAAGCATTATGAAACGAAGCATTGAGCACTTAATTGAGCAGGCTATACAGGTTTTGAAGCAGTCTGGTGATATTCAGAACGATATCGTTGTGGATTTTAAAGTTGAACGCACCCAAGATGCCGGACATGGTGATTTTGCCACCAATGTCGCATTGGTGCTGGCCAAGCCTTGCCGGATGGCTCCGCGCAAAATTGCTGAATTGCTGGTCCCGGCAATACCATCGCATCCATTGCTTGAGCGGGTTGACATTGCAGGACCTGGGTTTATTAATTTTTTTATGCGTGCTACTGAGCGTGCACAGGTTATTGCTACCGCTCTGAGTGAAGGCGAGGCCTTTGGTCGCAGTAATTTAGGGCAAGGTAAACGTGTTTTGGTGGAATATGTTTCAGCTAACCCAACGGGTCCCTTGCATGTCGGTCATGGTCGAAGTGCGGCATTTGGCGCAACGTTGGCTAACCTGTTGGTAGCGGCAGGTTATCATGTTAGCCGTGAATATTATGTGAATGACGCTGGCCGGCAAATGAATATCCTGGCTGTTAGCGTGTGGATGCGTTATCTCGCGTTGTCTGGTGAACCGGTTGTTTTTCCCACGAATGCCTATAAAGGTGATTACGTTCAGACCTTGGCTGAAGAACTGTATGTAAAACACGGGCGTGACTTTGTTCATGGCTGGTATGTTATCAGAGAGGGGCTGCCAGCTGATGAACCTGATGGTGGCGATAAAGAGCTGTATATCGATGCGCTGATTCAATGTGCCATTCTTTTATTAGGCCCTTCCGGCTTCGCATTTTTTCATCAACAGGCATTAAATTCAGTGTTGGAGGATATTAAAACTGATCTGGCTGAATTTGGCGTAGAATATGATTGCTGGTTCTCTGAGCAATCGCTGTTTGATAATGGTTCAATTAAAAAAGGTATTCAGGCATTGCAGGATGCGGGACATACGTTTGAAAAAGGGGGCGCCTTGTGGTTCCGTGCCACAGCATTTGGCGATGAAAAAGACCGTGTTCTAGTGCGCGCAAATGGACAGACGACGTATTTTGCATCGGATGTAGCCTATCACTGGAATAAATATGATCGCGGTTTTGATCGCGTGATTGATATTTTTGGTGCTGATCACCACGGCTATGTTACACGGGTAAAAGCAGCCGTTCATGCCCTGGGTCACGATGATAATGCACTGGATGTATTATTGGTGCAATTCGCAACGTTGTTCCGTCAAGGTGAGCGGGTACAAATGTCTACTCGTAGCGGGTCATTTGTGACGTTGCGTGAATTGCGTGAAGAAGTAGGGCGAGATGCTGCTCGCTTCTTTTACGTGACGCGAAAGCCCGAACAACACATGGAGTTTGATCTGGACTTGGCTAAATCAGAGTCCAGCGACAATCCTGTATACTATATTCAATATGCACATGCGCGCATATGCAGCGTGCTCAGACAATTGGATGAGCGCGGTCTGAGCTGGAATGAACAAATCGGGCTGGAGGCAGTGGCGTTATTGACCGAGCCGCAGGAATCGGCTCTAGTGTCGTTGATTGACCGTTATCCTGATCTGATTGAAGCTGCAGCCAGAACCTGTGATCCACATCAAATTGCTTATTATTTACGTGAGTTGGCGACAGGGTTACACAGCTATTATAATGCCGTCCAACTGTTGTGTGAGCAGGAGTCGCTTCGTTGTGCACGGTTGTGTTTGTTAAAAGCAGTGCGCCAAGTCTTGTCAAATGGCATGTATTTATTGGGTGTATCAGCTCCTGAGAGTATGTGATGGCCGGACAATACAGAAAAAAAAATTCACCCCGTCAACGAGGTAGCATGCTGGGGCAGCTGTTGCTTGTGCTTGTGGTTTTTGTTGCCGGTTATTTGAGCGCCTCGTTGTATGATCTTGCCAGCGTGACGTCTTGGGTTAGCTCGCAGGTTCTTGCTAACAATAGTGCAGTAATCATCCCCAAACCAGGCGTTCAGCAGGCTCAGTTGCCCAAGCCAAAGTTTGAATTTTATACGTTGCTGGCCAATGAGCAGGTTGCGAGAGCCACCACCCCATCACCAACCGCGGTGTTACCTGTTAAACCACTTCCATTGCATGCACCATTGGCGCCTGTTGCAGCCGTTGCCTCAACGAGTCCTGCTTCTGCTTCTGCTTCTGCTTCTGCTTCTGCTTCTGTTGTTGTAGCAGAAAAAAGCCCGGCGTTGATCACGAACAGAAAAGATGCCTACCTGGTGCAGGTCGGTTCATTTAAAAATATACAAGAAGCTGAGCGCATGAAAGCGTCGCTGGTGCTGAAGGGTTTTGATGTGAAGATAGCCACCAGTACCCAGCAACAAATCAGTTGGTATCGTGTTATTATTGGTCCATTTGCCTCGCATGCGCAGGCTCAGCAAGCGCAGATGGCATTTGCCAAACGTGAACATATTATGGGAATGATTCGTAGAATGGATGCTTGACTGTCAAGATGACTAAAATTATTATTTTTCAAGCGTCATTTGTAGTATCTGGCATCATGTGTTTTGAAAGTTGTGGTAATACAATCCATGGCTTTCTTAATCATTGTATTAGCGATTGTATCAAAGAAAAAATCCTTCCTTCAGACGCTCGACTCATGGTGGATGCTGAACCCAACGGCTTGGGTATTCATAAATTAATCCTGTCGATCGATAGTGAACAGGATGATTTTATTCCCATTGAACATTTTCACTCCATTCTCTCCGCCAGGATTAAAGAAGACATCGTTTTTGATATCATTGATAATTCAGAAGAAGAGCACAGGAATAAATTTAGTGCAGTGAATTGGATAAATATACTCATTAATTTACTTTCAATGGGTGCAACAGTCATCTTTGTAATGATATTCCCTCCGTCAATTTTATTAACTGTTGGCTTGACTACCCTTACATTTTTAACGACGGCGTTTACTTCCCGAGAGTATTTGCTGGCCTTCTTTCGTAACTTATGGACAAAAAATATCGCTAATATGGCCACAACCATAAGCTTAGGATTGTTTTTGTGTCTGGCGCACACTCTTTTTCATGCGGTTACCATGCCTTTGGCCACTAGTTTTTCCATGATTTTTATGAGCTTTATTATGCCGATGTTGTTGATTACCTTTATCAATGGCATGGATGAAATTAAACGCCTTGTCTTGGAGAAATCCAAACAAATCCAATTAAAAGGTATTAAAACATTATTTCCAAAAATGTCGGAAAAATACCGTTGTTATCAATTGTCGCAAAACGAATCGGTACTTGTTTCCAATATAATAAACCGGGTTTTTGAAACATGCGAGACAGAAAATGAAAGCATATCGTTCATTAAAAAAATATTGGATACCCATGAAGTACGAGAAGATCAGAAAAATTCTTTAAAAGAAGGGATGCTTATTGAAGTTAAACAAGGGGAGTGTTTTCCTGTGGACTGTATATTAGTTCAAGGTGACACGGTTATCGATGCATCTCTTCTCACGGGGGAATCGCAGCAAAACAGTCGACTCTGGCAAAATGTTCCTGCTGGAGCAATTAATCTTGGCCAGGCAGTCACTGTTTATGCGGTGAAGAGCCCATACAATAGTACGGTCAATAGTTTGCTGTTTCGTTCAAATCGGGCCAGAAATCCGGTTGTTTCTGAGCCTGTAATACCTAAATTCACTTACCTCTACACTATCCTGGTTCTTATGGGTATTATTGTGGCTGTCCTGGCTCCAGCTGCTTTCGGTGTCGCTACTCTGTCGTTAGTCATGCAAAATGTGATTGGTATCCTGTTTTCCATCTGTCCCTGTACGATTGCCATTGCCCTCCAGCTTCCTAAGTTAATCAGTACTTATCAGCGCAGCAGTAAAAATATACATTTACGCGATGTTAGCCTGGTTGAATCAGATGCTGATGAAATTGAGATCATAGTATTTGATAAAACAGGAACATTGACGACGAGTACCTCAGTGGTTGAATCGTTTGACAGTGCTTTAGATTCGTCAGTGTGGCAAAGAGTATATTTATTAGAGAAAGCCCATGGTAGAGAGCATCCCCTTGCCAAGGCAATTCAAACGCATTATGAGACCCATTCACAAGGACAACCTCTTTTCACGGACGTTGAGGAGTGCACGCGAGATGAGAAAAATCGTGGGCTCACGGCACGCGTACAGGGAAAAACGCTTCATATTGGAAGTTTTGATTATTTACAACGTAATCAAATCCCTCTCCCTGCACTTAATCAGTCGAAAATTGAACAAGGATTTTCAGCGGTTTGTGTCGCAGAAGAGGGTGAATATAAAGGAACTATTTATATAAAACATCAAGCCAGACATGGAGTGCAGGATGCGCTCACTCGCTTAAAAAACGAAGGTAAAAAAATAATCATGTTAACTGGCGATATTCTTTTATCTGCTAGAGGATTTAATAAACAAATCAACTCTGTTTTTAATGAAGAGGATATCCATGCAAAAAAAGATCCGCGGGAGAAAGAATTATTTTTAAAAGAGCTGATGAACACTGCTGGAGTCAACCCAAAAAAAGTATGGTTTGTGGGTGATGGGTTAAATGATGCGCCTTGCTGTCGTATTGTCTCTGAAATGGGGGGGGTCAGTTGTGCCATGGACTCTAATGATAAGTCAGTGTTTTTTACCGACATTTCTTTAAATGGATCATTCGATTACCTGTTCAAACATAAAAAATTAAATCATTCTTTACAAGACAATATCGCTCAAAATAAAGGAATTTTAATTTATAGCACTATCGCTTTTTTAGCGTTTATTATTAGTTTTTCCATAGCGGGTATTGCAGTTTCCCCATTAATTCCCATGGGTATTATGTTATCAACGACATCTTTTGTATTATTTAATTCTTATCGAACACAACTGGCTATTGATATTGCCCTGGATAAAGATATTGGGTGGCCTAAAAGACTCCTGAGCTCGAATCTCTCGATTGGATTACTGTTGGGAGCCAGTTTCCTGTTGATCGTCAGTGTTTTGGTCGCAACCATTACAACGGGTGGCCTAGCATTGCCGGTTATTGCTTTTACAACAGGAGCTGCCACAGCGTTTAGTAGCGTTTGTACTTTATCTGCAATGGGCTTATTCAGTGCATTCCTAATGCTTCTAACCGCCTCCTTGCTATCTGAAAAATCTAATCCTCTTGGGAATGAACCCATTCTGAATGTTAGTGAACAGCCGCGCAATTCATCTTTATCTGTATCTGTATCAGAGGGATTAACCATTAGTGAGAGGAAAAGCTATGGAAGTCTCTTTGTAGCTTCCCCGGTTAGCCCTCTTTTCGATCTGGATGCAGATAGATCGTTAGGAATAGGAATTTCGTCAATTAAGGTTTGATATTTTGTAACTCCCCAGCAACGTCATTCTGAGCGCGTCTTTTTGCGCGAAGGATTCATCTGATCTTTATTTGACCATAGGATTTGTGAATGGTATGATTATGTTCGATTGTTTTTCTCAATATTGTTCTTCTCAATAAGGTTGTATTTATGTTTAATGACAACAATTATTTTACACTGGAAAAACCTGCGCGCTCATATGAAGAAATAGGTTTGGATATACTTAAAAGCCCATTGCGTTTACCTCGATGGGTCATTTCTTTTCTGCTTGCTCGTGCCATTACTCATATCGCTGTTGCTCCATATGAAGTGAAACAACAAAAAGCAATTCATCCCATTTTTTTAACCGATGAGACGGATGAAATACCTACCATTATTGTTAATCTACTTCCCAAAGAAGAATATAAATCAGCCAAAGATCTTTTTCTAAAATTTAATAACGCCATTATGACCATTCCTTTTTTTTCAAATATTAAAAAAAGACAACTGAGTAAGTCCAGCGAACAGGATAAACAGTACATTGATAATATCTTGGACAGTATAGATTTATTGATTTTAGGTGAATCTCTTGAAAAGCACTGTCAGGGACATCAATTTGATTGGGACGCAATTCACTTTAAGGGCATGGAATGTCTGGATGAGGAACTGAGAGAATATTTTTTACAAAAATTAACTGATAAATATGGTACTGAGCCTCAAAAAAATCACAAGTTAAATTTAGATTTTTTTAGTTTGGAAACAGGAGAAAGCGCTGTACTTGATTCAGTTGCAATGTCAAAAAAATCTGGGCCTATTGATTATGCAACAGAAAAATTTATTATTTTCTGTATGGCTCGTAATCAAAATTACATCTCCTGGATGAAGAATTTCAATGATTGTCACGAATTTATTAACGCAACTATTATAGGATTTAATTATCGAGGTATTGATTGCAGCAAAGGAATGACATGGACACAAGATAATATGGTTAATGATGCCTTGGCTCAAGTTAAGCGTTTGCTCGAACTTGGCGCTAAACCAGAAAATATAGGTCTTGAAGGTATGTGTATTGGCGGGGCAGTAGCCACGCTAGCCGCAGCAGAGCTTCATGCTCAAGGCCTTAAAGTCTTCCTCTATAATGAACGTTCATTTCGATCAATTCCTCGTTTGATTACTGGTCATTTGTTACCCAGTGAAAATAGTAACTGGATGAACCCATTAAACCTGTTACGTTTTGGCATGGTTGGCATTATCTATATAACAGTAGTCCCATTTGTCTATTTGTCTAATTGGTCGCTAGATGCCGAGGAAGCATGGGAAAAGATTCCTTCTTATTATAAAAATTATGCTGTTATTTACGATCCCTCTCCGCAGGCCAATCCGTCTTTAAAATCCGATGATCTGATTAATCATAGTTGGGCATCTATGGCATTTTTTATACAAAAAAAACATGGTGTTTTAGCCGCTAAAAGAGAGACTCAACTTGTATTGACAGCAGATGAAAAAGAACAAATAGCTGACCTACCATCTACACATTGTTTTAAACTGTCGGGAGTAGAACATAAAAGTGATTATCTTCATTCAACACAATCGCGATTTTTTATTTCAGCTAGCTCTTCTGATATAGAAACAAAAGGAACTATGTTGTGGCATATGGCTAAAGGTTTTGACAAAAAATTAGGTACGTCAACATACGATGGTACTTCATACCAAGCGCTTTGAACCCTAGGAAAAACTTAACGCGTTATCGTAACGCAAACATTCTCGGCGTTCTTAACCGCATGAGGCTTACTCACGCTGACCGTTAACTGTGCTACCTTGAATGTTTCCTTTATCAACTGCGCCACCTGTTCCGCCACAGTTTCTATCAACGTAAAGGCATTGGACTCGACAAATGTTGTCACACATTGACAGAGCGCATCATAATCAATTGTGTTGGCCAGTTCATTATTACAACTACTTAAATCAACGGGAATACTAATATCCAATAGCAATTTTTGTAAAATACGCTGCTCCCATGCGTACACGCCAATGCATGTATTCATGCTGAGTGCGGTTATGCGTAACGTGTCTATCATCTTTTCTCCTGTTTCCATGCTAGAATTCTATCTTCTATTTTTTTAGTGAAAGGTTTGTCATGATCGATGTAACTCAGTCTGTATTGATTCGCAGCTTACAACAAAAACCAGTGCCACGCACGCCAGTCTGGATTATGCGCCAGGCAGGGCGTTATTTGCCCGAATATCGGCAGGTACGTGAGCAGGCTGGGGATTTTTTGAGTTTATGCAAAAATCCGCAATACGCGTGTGAAGTGACACTGCAACCATTACGCCGATTTGCCTTGGATGCGGCAATTTTATTTTCTGATATTTTGACTATTCCTGACGCGATGGGATTGGGTTTGTCTTTTGTTGAAGGTGAAGGTCCCTGTTTTTCCAACCCGTTGCGCAGTACGGCCGCCATTGATGCATTGCCGGGAGCCACTGTTGTTGATGAATTGGGTTATGTCATGAATGCCGTGCGCTTGATACGCCAGGAAATGCCTGCCGAGTTGCCGTTAATAGGTTTTTCTGGCAGCCCGTGGACACTGGCCTGCTATATGATTGAAGGGGGTAGTAGCAAAGATTATAAACGCGTTTTAAAGATGATGTATTGCGAGCCTGCCGCGATGCATCAATTGCTGACCAAGCTCGCGGCAACTGTGGTAGCCTATCTGGATGAGCAAGTGCGAGCTGGCGTGAATGCTCTGATGGTATTTGATACGTGGGGCGGAATTTTAACCACACCGAATTACCAGGCGTTTTCACTGCAATACATGGCAATCATTGTGAAACAGTTAAAAATGAAACATCCCCACATCCCCATTACATTATTTACCAAAGGGGGTGGGCAATGGTTACCATCTTTAGCAGACACTGGTTGTGATGCCTTGAGTGTTGATTGGACTACTGATTTAGGCATAGCCCGCGCACAAGTTGGCTCGCGCGTGGCCTTACAGGGAAATCTTGATCCCACCGTATTACTGACTTCGCCTGAATGCATTCGAAGGCAAGTCAGGCAAGTCCTAGATTCTTATGGTCAGGGGACAGGGCATGTATTTAATTTAGGGCATGGCATAACACCCGATGTTCCACCTGAACATGTGACAGCCCTTGTTGAAGCGGTGCATGAGTTCAGTCCTCAATACCATACTGATACGGGTGCGTTATGATTGTAAACAGTTCATTCAGGCCGGCCTGGTGGCTAACCAATACCCATATGCAAACCATGTATTCGACATTTATGCGACACGTGAAAGCGCCTATTGATAGTGTAGAGCGATTTGAACTCCCTGATGGTGATTTTGTCGATCTGGCTTGGGCTGAGAAAGGAATCAGTCCTGATGCACCCTTGGTCATTTTTTTGCATGGATTGGGTGGAAGCATTGACTCCACATATGTCGCTGGACAATTGAGAGCATTTAATGAGAATGGCTGGCGCGCAGTGTTGATGCATTTTCGTGGTGCGAGCAGTGAGTCCAATCGTTTGCCACGTGCCTATCATTCAGGCGATACCGGTGATTTGGATTGCTTTTTGAATGCTCTGTACAGGCGCGAGCCCAATACAAAAAAAGCATTGGTTGGTTTTTCATTAGGAGGAAATGTAGCGTTGAAATGGTTAGGCGAGCACAGTTCCCAATCAATAATACAGACTGCTGTGGCCGTATCTGTGCCGTATCAGTTGCGTCTGGTGGCGGATAGTGTTAACCACGGCTTTTCGCGTTTCTATCAAGCGCATTTATTGAAACGGTTGCGCCAGGTTTTTATGCGCAAACTGAAGGCTCACGGAGATTTACTCCCTTTTACTATGAAAGAGCTCCAAGACTTACGCTGTTTTTGGACATTTGATGAAAACGTCACAGCTCGATTGCATGGTTTCCCCCATGTGCATGCATATTACCGTGAATCCAGCTCACGCCAATATTTAACTCACATTACAACGCCTACATTGCTGATTCATGCACTGGATGATCCATTCATGACACCGGATGTACTACCTCGGGAAGATGAATTATCACCCCAGGTAACGCTTGAGCTCAGTCGACGCGGCGGACATGTAGGCTTTGTCTCAGGCGGGATGCCTGGCATGCCGGTGTATTGGCTAGACAAGCGGATCCCTGAGTTTTTGCGAGAAAAGTTGGATTAATGGCGCCATTAATTTGTCATCACGGATAAGAATAATTTGCTATAGACTCAGCTATAGCCTCAGCTATAGCCTCAGCTATAGCCTCGGCCATAGGTGGTGCAGATGCTGCTGGAAAAAATGCGTTATTGTTAATTCCCGCACCGGGACTATTTACACGTATACCTTCAGCTTTCTCAAGCGATAGCCTTTCTTTTTCACGTGCAGTATCCGTTATCGCAGTTTGTTCAGCGACCTGTTCTTGCAAGTCGTAAATATGTTTAGACAAATTTGGCAGGTCTATCTCTTGAAATTGAGTCATGGCTTGATCGTTTTGGACTGATTCAGTCTCATTATTTAAAATGGTCTGCTGACAAGTATGGATTTCATTATTCTTGAAGGCTGCCATAATTGCAAAGATACTGGACGTGATAATCAGTCCTAGAATGACAGCCCCAAACACAGCAGTGCCAATCAATGCTAAAACGGGAGACATTAACCCTGCCTGTATAAGAAAATAAGCGGTTATTGCGCTGGCGCCTGTAATACCTATAGCTGCCAAAGTGCCTATGGCGTAATCATTCCGTTGCTTTAATAATTTTATATATTGGGTTCCAAGGGTGAGTAATTCCGAGTTCAATAGTTCATTTGAATCGATAATATTTTTATTTCTAGTGTTTAATGCCTCATATTCAGCTGTTTTGTTTGAATAAATTTGCCAATTGGATTGCAACGAAGTTTCAAGCCGGAGTAATTTAGATTCCTGTTGCAATCTCAAATTCACTGCCAGCTGATACTCATTCATGGTCGTGATAATTTGCTTTAAAGCGGTTTTTTCATACGGGGATAAATATGACAGTGTATCGATTTGAAGCTCAAGTTGGTTTAAAAAAACCGTATAACAACGCTTTTCAGCCAGGTTTTTCATTTGCTGACAAGTCGTATTGATTGAGTTGAACCGTGTTTGAATGTCGTTCTTCAGTTGATTAATATTGGGGGAGGACAAAGCATTCTCTCTCAACTCATTGGGATGATTGGTGCGAACAGAAATGCGTTGTTTACGCTCCATTTCCTGTTTGCTTAAGTCATGTTCCCGTACCAATATGCTTTTAATGCGGTCTTCATAACGAGATATATCACTTTCAATCCGGATTTTATTGGTTTGATGATCTATAAAAACACATGATGCTTGCCGTTCTTTGTCTTGTAATCGTGACACCTCATATCTTGCCTGTTGTACCAACTGGTCTTTCCAATACAGTTCAGGATTGGAAGAGGGGTGGTAGTGGTGGGACCCGTGCTCGTGAGGATGCCCATGATGGTGATGGCTATTTTCCAATGCGTAAAGTCTAGATTGAGCCTGTTGCAACGCACACTGTGCATTAGAGTGAGAAATCTGGTAAGCAAGATACAGGTCATTAACAGTAGTTTGTTCCCAACCCAGAGATGAAATTTTTGTTCGAAGGCTTTCTTTGTCTGTTTTGCAGGTTGAGAGCTCTATTTTATCCATGTACCCTTGATTAACATCCTGCTCTATTTGACGGTCATGAGCCTGTTGTGTGAGGGCAGTTTTTGCCTGAGCTTTCTCTTCTGCAGCATTAGTATCCAATAGGGTGAATACGGGAATTACAACAGGCTGAACAGGTGCAACAGTCAAACAGACCGTTCGAAGAGCATCATAATTTAAAGATGTCCGCAGATAGGCTCGGGCTTCATTGTCTAATATCTGATCAATTCGGTCTAATGGCATCACAATCCTCGGTTAACACATTTGGTTTTGCGGTGCGGATAGAATACGAAGTTATTATTAAGGTAATATTATGGGATTCCACGTTATCCCGAGCGAAACGAGGGATCTCCCCAATGAATAAACTCCGTCCGATGATCTAATGCCGATCGTTGGTCATACTTTTTCCAACAAAACAAACTATAATACATTTATGCTCGAAATAATTCATTGGCTCTCATGAGGCATGCTTAACATGATTAGTGCGCATCAGGCTTTGATCTCGCTAGGCCTAAAACTAGGTTATACCGATAAAATGGAGGGCCTTTGCCGTGGTACGACGTTAAGGTTCCTGGAGGCTTGTCTTCTTGGCGAGCAAGACAAATTTATTCGGCGTGTGAATACAATAGCAAAGACATCCGGCTTGGATGTATTGATTAATCAGGTCAAGGAAAAGGTCAAGCAACAGAAGACATTAACACCTGATGATTTGGATTTACTTGAGATTCTTTCTTTTTATGACAGCCTGATTTTGTATCAGAACCCAAGATATTATGCTCATGTGTTTAATGAAACATACATAAATCAGGAGAATATAGACAGCATATCACGCTTGGCATGTTCAGACGGTATCCAAGCAGAAGGCGGGCTTACAACGATATATTCCGAATCAAATAGCTACACAAAAAACAAGATAAGCGACTATCTGCGCGATATTCAAAGCATCATTTCTGCAAACGGCATGCCGCCTGAAAATTACTTAGGGATTCTCTTATCAAGTCATAATCATGCCATTGGCCTTTTTTATCAAGTCGAATGCCGCAAGTGGATTGTAATGGACATTAATCAATGGCCACCTTATGAAATCACGCCGATACTCGGATTTCAAAATGAAATAGGGTCACTATTCGATATAACATTG
>JABDAB010000041.1 GCA_013289415.1 Gammaproteobacteria bacterium | reverse complement strand
TTCCGGCCCTAAATCAATCACCCAGTCAGCCATTTTGATGACATCAAGATTGTGCTCAATAATCACAATAGTATTGCCCTGATCGCGCAGGCGTTCCAATACCGTTAGTAGCTGGCGGACATCGTGAAAATGCAATCCGGTGGTCGGTTCGTCCAGAATATACAACGTGCTTCCCGTGCCTCGTTTGGAGAGTTCACGTGCGAGTTTGATGCGCTGGGCTTCGCCACCAGACAGGGTCGTTGCACTTTGACCTAGTCGAATATACGACAGCCCTACATCGATCATCGTCTGGCATTTACGTGCTAGCGTGGGAATAGCTGCAAAAAATACGCAGGCATCTTCTACTGTCATATCGAGAACTTCGTGGATTGTTTTCCCTTTATATTGAATATCCAGGGTTTCGCGATTATAGCGTTTGCTTTTACACACATCACACGCCACATAGATATCCGGTAAAAAATGCATTTCGACTTTGATAAGACCATCGCCTTGACAAGCCTCACAGCGCCCACCACGTACGTTAAAACTAAAGCGCCCCGGTTTGTAGCCTCGTGCGCGTGATTCAGGTGTATTGGAAAACAACTCACGAATGGGTGTAAATAAACCGGTGTATGTGGCCGGATTAGAACGGGGTGTACGGCCAATGGGGCTTTGATCGATATCAATGACTTTATCACACAGCTCAAGGCCTTTGATGTCCCCTATTTTACCCGGCATATGCAAGCTGGCGCGATTCAATTTATGGGCCGCAAGTGGATAGAGGGTATCGTTAATCAGACTGGATTTCCCTGAACCCGACACTCCCGTGATACACGTCATCAAACCCAATGGAATCGTGGCATTCACATTCTGTAAATTATTACACGTGACTCCGGTCATGCGAATCACGCGTTGTTCATCAAAGGATTTACGTATGGAGGGTATTGCTATCGACTGTTTACCGGACAAGTATTGGCCTGTCAGTGAGGCAGGATTGTTCATGATCATATCCGGCGTTCCACACGCCACCACTTCCCCACCGTGTACACCGGCTCCGGGCCCGATATCAAGCACATAATCCGCGGATCGAATGGCATCTTCATCGTGCTCAACCACAATGACGCTATTGCCTAAATCACGCAAATGTACCAGTGTTTTCAGCAATCGTGCATTATCGCGCTGATGCAAACCTATCGAGGGCTCATCAAGAATATACATGACCCCAACCAGGCCTGATCCAATTTGGCTGGCAAGGCGAATACGCTGCGCCTCGCCTCCAGATAAAGTTTCGGCACTGCGCGACAAGGATAAATAGTCCAACCCCACATTGACTAAAAAGCCCAAACGCTCAACGATTTCTTTATTAATTTTCGCTGCAATTTCGCCGCGATTGCCTGGCAATTTCAACTGTTTAAAAAAGGCATAAATCTGTTCGATTGACCAAGCCGTTAATTCGGATAAATTTTTATCTTCAATAAACACATGCCGTGCCGCTTCACGCAAACGCGCACCATGACAAGATTGGCAAGGACGTGACGATAAATATTTTGCCAATTCTTCGCGCACCATTGAGGAATCTGATTCGCGATACCGGCGTTGCATATTCACAACAACTCCTTCAAAGGCATGCTTTCGTTTCAGAAGGCCGCCATGTGGGCGCTGATATTCAAATTCAATGGGCACATCGCCGCTGCCATACAACACCACATCCTGAATTCTCGGTGATAAATCACAAAACGGCGTATTGATCGAAAAACCATAATGCTGCGCCAGAGATTCCAGCAAGGCGTAATAGTAATTCGTTCGCTTGTCCCACCCCCGAATTGCGCCATCGGCCAAGCTTAACGCCGCATCATGCACCACGCGGTTTGGATCAAAAAATTGATCCACCCCCAATCCCTCACAATCAGGGCACGCCCCCATCGGGTTATTAAATGAAAATAAACGCGGTTCAAGCTCACTTAAACTATATCCGCATACAGGACAGGCGAAACTGGATGAAAAAATAATGTCCGGAAATTGATTATCCATCGAGGCCACACTAACCAAACCATCGGCCAGATTGAGTGCATTTTCAAATGATTCGCTCAAGCGCTGTGCTAAATCCGCACGAACTTTGAAACGATCCACCACTACTTCAATAGTATGCTTTTTGCGTAACGCCAACACAGGCGGCGAATCCAGCTCACACAATTCACCATCAATACGCGCGCGCACATACCCTTTGGCCTGCAACTGCTGGAGCAATTGCACATGCTCCCCTTTCCGTTCACGCACGACCGGCGCCAAAATCATCGCTTTGCTATCTGCAGGCAAACTCAAAACCTGGTCAACCATTTGGCTAATGGTCTGCGCATGCAAAACGACTCCATGTTGAGGACAACGCGGTTCACCAACACGGGCGAATAACAAGCGTAAATAATCATAAATTTCAGTAATCGTACCCACGGTAGATCGAGGATTATGCGACGTGGATTTCTGTTCAATCGAAATGGCCGGCGACAATCCTTCAATGGAATCCATGTCCGGTTTTTCCATCATCGACAAAAACTGCCGCGCATAAGCCGACAGCGATTCCACATATCGTCGTTGACCTTCTGCATACAAAGTATCAAACGCCAGTGAGGACTTCCCCGAACCGGACAGACCCGTGATAACGGTCAACTTGTTTCGCGGCAAATCCACATTGATGTTTTTTAAATTATGGGTTCTTGCCCCACGGATACTGATAAACTGTATGGGATGCGATATATCAGAAGGCATAGTATTATTTCCAAGTGACTATTTTCACCAATCATACTCTGTGTTTATTTATAAATCAAAGCGCACTAAAAGGAAAATGCACCCATGTTTAATATCAACACGTATGCCCATGCTTATGGAAAACCCCTATCAACCGCCACATTTAAAGCCTCACCAGATGATTTCAATGTGAATGAGCTGTTGGCATTTGAGTTATCTGGTGTGGGTGAGCATCAGTTTTTACGCATTGAAAAACGGGGTTTAAATACAGAAGAGCTGGTTAAATCTCTAGCCAAATGTTTAAAAAAACCCGTGAAAAGCATATCGTATGCGGGCCTCAAGGACAGACAAGCCTTAACCACACAGTGGTTGTCTGTTCACTGCCCTGGAGAAGACATGGTCGATGCTGACTTGTTACACGGTAGCGGTTGGCGCGTTATTGAGAGTGGTCGCCATCTCAAAAAATTAAAAACCGGCGGGTTATCTGCCAATCAATTCACGTTGATTTTACGTGATATGGTGAACACTCACGAGATTGAGGCACGCCTTGAATTAATTAAAACCAGCGGAGTACCCAATTACTTCGGTTCACAACGATTCGGTCACAATGGTCAAAACATGCTGAAAGCAGAGGACATGCTGCTGAAAGGCATGCGCGTCAAAGATCGATTTTTGCGCGGGATTTATTATTCAGCTGCCCGTTCATTTTTATTCAATTTGATTCTCTCAGAGCGAGTCTCAAATCACAACTGGAACAAAGCACTGTCCGGTGATGTGATGCAACTGACCGGTACTCACAGTATTTTTTCCATTGATATCCCGGATGAATCAATCCACACGCGCATCGCAGATCATGATATATCGCCCGCTGCCCCTTTATGGGGGTTAGGAATTGATCGTATGAGCCTGGACGCACTGATATCACAACAAAAAGCCTTGCATGGCTTTGGGGCGTGGTGTGATGCCCTTGAGCAACACGGTCTTGAACGGATGTATCGAGCACATACCTTGCAAGTGACCAACCTAACTTGGGATTGGCAGGATACCCATAGTTTAATGTTGTCCTTCGAATTGGTCGCTGGCGCATATGCCACCAGTGTCCTGCGGGAGTTGGTCAATACCTAAGAATTAACCCTGCCTATCCGGTGCCTATCCGGTAGGCTTGTCAAACCCATTGCAGCCATTGCAGTCGCCATAACTCATACAGAAATATCTGGTTATCATCCTGCGCTAGGAACTGCAACAAATCACGGATGTCCAGTTGGCGGTGATTCGCAACATATTTAACCAGTGCGGGTGCAACGCCACTAATATCCCACTCGCAACCATTCACAAATAATTGCAGATCGTCATCTTGGTATGCCATACGACATACTGCATCGCGCAGTAACCCGGAGCTTTGACGCAATTCAGCCATGAATGTAGCACATTCGCCTGCTTCATCATCTGATAGGGGTTCTGGCATATCCTGTTCAGCCTGTTGATCGATGCGTGTGGCAAAACAACCAAACCAGCGCTGTATCAATTGTTCATCGTTTAACATGTTTTGCATGAGATGTTTTGCATTCAGGAAAGCTTGTGCAGGGATAACCGATGTAGCGGGGAGATCTGCCCAATCTGGATCTTTATATAGCCCTGTAGTAGTGGCTTTTTCTGATAAATAATCACCAAAACTATCCCACAGCTCCTGACCTTGATAACTGCGAAATCCAAATGAATATGTCATGCATTCATCACTCAGCGAAACACCGTGATGACCGACATGCGGTGGAAGATATAACATGTCCCCTTGCTCAAGCACGTATTCTTCTTCCACGTCAAACTGCGCCATGATGCGCAAATCGACATTAGACAAGCTGTTTGTGGTATTACAGTTTTTCGTGGTAAGAAACCATTTTCTCTGACCCTCTGCCTGATATAAAAACACATCATAATTATCATAATGCGGACCCACGCTGCCATATTTTACGGCGTAACTAATCATGACATCGTCTATGCGCCACTGGGGAATAAAATCAAAATGATTTAACAACCGTGTGACTTCAGGAATCCACCTATCCACTCCCTGCACAAGCAAAGTCCAATGCGTTTTGGGCAATGTTACAAAATCATCTTCAATAAAGGGGCCGGTCTTTAATTGCCAATACGGTGCATGCTCAGGCGTTTCAAACACCATTCGACTTTCAACACCTTCCTCCAGAGCAAGCCCTGCCAGCTCATCAGGGGTCAGCGGGTTAATAAAACCCGGTAAAGCCTTGCGAATAACCAGTGGCTTTTTTTGCCAATAATCACTTAAAAAAGTTTTAACATCGATTGTTTCAAAATGAATCATTATATTTAATCTCTTCTTCAGACTTTAACAGGAGCAATTCCTGTGGTATTAGGAGCAACTGTTGCTGTATCAGGACTGGCATTAGGAGCCATCAGCTTTTTTAAAGCATACTCCGCGCCGTCTTTACCTGAGCAGGCCGATCCAGCGCTTGTTGCTCAGGTTTAACCCACATGACATTGTTGCGCCCACACTCGCAACATAGCGCTACCTTTGGGATGTAAAAAAGTCGTGACATCACGCACTTCAATACCATAATTTTCTTGCTGTAATCCAAGCAGCACCGGGCCCAACAGATGTGATGGAAGGCCCTGACTATCGCTCAGGGGAAAAATTCGTACCTCTTTAGCCACCCGCGCTAGTTCAAGTATCTGCTTTAAATGAAAATCAATGCTTTGATTTTCCTCATCAATAAACAGATAGTCCGGGCACAGGGCCAGATCAAACGCGAAATCAGGGAATGGTAATGTGCCATTGGAATCTGGCATACAACACGTCACTGGCTGACTGAAACCCTTCCATGTCACATGCGTTGTATTCGAAACCCGTCCATATTCCAAAACGTGACTGTTAAGATCTACTGCTGATAATCCGAATAGATCAACATATTCATCAAATTGCATTACCTTCTCCCTTTTCGAAAGCATGTAGTTTAACCTGTCGGAAGTTTTTTACAAATATCTCAAACTGATCAGCCGGTAGTGGTTTGCTGACGTAGGTACCCTGCATTTCATTACAGCCTTGTTTACACAAAAAATCCCGCTGTTTTTTGTTGGTTACACCTTCAGCAGTGGTATGTATACCGAGGCTGCGCGCCATGCTGATGATGGCGGTGATGACAATAGCCTTTTCTTTATCTAGGTGACTCACAAAAGACTGATCTATCTTAAGCTTGTTAACATGAAAACAATTAAGATAACTCAATGACGAAAAACCAGTACCAAAATCGTCTATTGATGTGCGAATGCCAAGTTCATGGAGATTGTTCATCATAGCGATAGCTCTAACAGGATCCTCCATGGCAACACTTTCGGTCAACTCCAACTCCAAATATTGAGGTGGCAGCTTCGCCTCTTCAAGAATCTGCACGATCAATTGAGGTAAGTGAGGATGACGAAACTGTGCCACTGAAAGGTTCACAGCAATGATCATCGGCGCCATTCCGCGGTCAATCCAGGATTTCAACTGATGAATCGCTGTTCGCAACACCCATTCCCCTATTCCAAGAATTTGGCCATTGCTCTCAGCGATGGGAATAAATTCCGTCGGCGACACATTGCCTAATTTGGGATGCTTCCACCGCAGGAGCGCCTCTGCACCGATAATGCATCCGTCTTGCAAGGATACTTGGGGCTGAAAGTTCAAATACATCTGCTTGCATTCCAGCGCGCGAGGCAGGGCGTTTTCCAATTGCAAAATTCGAGCGGCATGAACCTGCATTTCCTGAGAAAAAAAGCGAAACGTGTTACGCCCCTCACTCTTGGCTAGATACATCGCGGTATCAGCATGCTTGGACAACACCTCGAAATTCTCGCCGTCATCAGGATATATGGCGATGCCAATCGATGTCGTGATGAGCAAATCATACTGTTTAATTTGAAATCGATGTGAAATATTAGCAAGCAATTTTTCGGCTAGGCGCGCCGCACCATTAGCATTAGTGTCCGGTAACACGATAATAAATTCATCCCCACCTGGACGTGAAACAGTGTCTTGTTCACGCATTAAAGATTTCAGGCAATTAGCCACCTCAATTAACATTTTGTCACCAATATCATGGCCAAGTGTGTCGTTAATATTTTTGAATCGGTCAAGATCGAGAAACATGATTGCCAAACACGTATGGTTACGTTTGGCAATACTAAGAGCCAACGTAATTCGGTCGAGAAGCAATGCCCGGTTCGGCAATCCAGTGAGCATATCGAAATGCGCCAACCAGAGGATGTGCTCGCTTAAGGTGGCATTGTGGGTCTCGAGAGAAGTCTGATACTCCTTCATCTTGAGCAGGTTTCTTACCCGAATAAGCAATTCCGTGCGATCCACCGGTTTGGACAAAAACTCCTCTCCTCCCTCACTAAGTCCCTTGATGCGTGATTCATTATCCGATAATGCAGTAAGCAGGATGATGGGAATAGAGCTCGTGTGAGGATCCGCTTTTAGCCGACGCATCACCTCAAAACCGTCGATGCCAGGCATCATGATGTCAAGGAGAATAAGATCTGGAATTTGGGTTGCCACGGAGACTAATGCTTTTTCCCCGTTAGTAGCGCTTTGCACCACGTGACCATCGGACTTAAGTATGGCTTCCAGCAGCTTGATATTATTTACTTCGTCATCCACCAGCAGGATAGTAGTTTTTTTGGCCTGATCCATGATTTTATCCTTAGATAGATGACCTCTTGCGGCTATCTATGTTGCGCTTTAACGGCAGCCAAAAACTAAAGCAGCTCCCTTTGCCGATCTCGCTCGTTACCTCAACGGTTCCGCCGTGCAGCTCCACAAGTCGTTTCACAATCACTAGTCCAAGTCCCGTGCCCTCATATCGACGCGCTAACGAGGCGTCAAGCTGAGCAAAGGGTTGAAATAATTTTGGTATGTCTTCGACAGCAATGCCAATGCCGTTGTCCTCGACGGCTATCTCCACCACCTCAATTTCGCGACTTTCGCCCCGCCGCGAGTGCTGCGCTGTCACGTAAACGCGACCCCCGTCATTGCTGAACTTGACGGCGTTGGCGACCAGATTATAGAGCACTTGTTTCAATTTTCGTTCATCACCATGAATGGTTTCCAGCTCCGGAGCTATCTTCATATCAAGCTGAATGTGGTGCTTGGTCGCTTTCTCACGCACCATAGTGAGGCTATTACTGAGCAATGACGGGAGGCTGAACTCGGACAATTCGAGCTCGAGCTTGCCTGCCTCCATCTTTGACAGGGTGAGGATGTCATTGATCACCGACAACAAGTACTGACCACTGTTGTAAATCAGTGTGGTCTGTTCCCGTTGTGCCTTGGTCAGTTTACCCGTCACGCCCTCCTTAAGTAATTCGGAAAAACCGATGATCGCGTTAAGCGGCGTACGGAGCTCATGTGACATGTTGGCAAAAAATTCATTCTTAATTCGCCTGGCTTCTTGCAACATCAGATTTTGACGCGCGATCTCCTCGTTTTTGATAAGCAAGGCTTCACTGTAGCGATAACTTTGCTCACGCAATCGGTACAGATCGACGAATACTGCTACCTTGGAACGCAAGATCTGTGACAGGACCGGGCTGAAGATATAATCCACGGCCCCAATCACATAACCTTTCAGTTTCTCCTCGTCGGTGAATCTCTCGGCGGTGATGAAGAGGATAGGTAAATGTTCGGATCGAGGACGGCGGCGGATCATCTCCGCTGTCTCAAAACCATCCATAATCGGCATGTTCACATCCAGCAACACCATTGCAAAATCCTGTGCCAACAACCTGCGCAGCGCGTCCATACCCGAGGTGGCAGTGACGATCTCGATATCCATACCATCCAGCGCCGCGGTAAGGGCCGTGAGTTGTTTAGGATTGTCGTTCACTATCAAAATACTGGCCGTGTTATTATTTTCACTCATCAGCGCACCCTCTGGTAGATCTTTTCATGGCTAGTACGTTATCGTGCTAGCCACACCTGTATCACCGAGGTGAGCTGCTTAATACTGACTGGCTTGCTGACGTAATCCGATGCGCCGGCTTCAAGACATTTTTCGCGGTCGTTGACCATTGCCTTGGCGGTGACGGCAATGATCGGCAGTGTCTTGAATTTTGCGATGTTGCGAATGGCACGCATGGTTTCGTACCCATCCATATCCGGCATCATGATGTCCATCAGCACGATATCCGTGTCAGGTTTTGCATTGAGGATATCGATGACAGCGCGGCCGTTCTCGACCGACGTCACATCCATACCAATGCGCTCGAGCGCGGCAGTCAATGCAAAAATGTTGCGCACGTCGTCATCCACGATCAACACTTTTTTACCGCTCAGATTATTCGCTTCCTGCGCCACACCGTCGCCTAGCTGGATAACGGACAAATCGTCTGCTATCTCTGATTCGCGAACTCCCCTCAGCGGCGGAACCGGCATGACGGACTCCACTGCTCCGATCTTTGCCTGCGAAGTGAGCGGCAAGTCAGCAGACGATGTTTGCGCGGCACTGGCGAGGCTGTTATTGTTTTGCGGCACATAAAGCACGAACACACTGCCCTGTCCCGACGTGCTGCGCTCCAGCCTGAGTTCGCCACCCAGAAGGCTGGTGATTTCGCGGCTGATTGACAACCCTAGTCCCGTGCCACCGTACTTGCGAGAGGTCCCAACGTCAGCTTGCTGGAACGCTTCGAATATAATGCGCTGTTTGTCTGAAGGAATGCCGATGCCCGTGTCCTCGACAGTGAACGCGAACACCGCGCTTGCCTTGTTAAGGATGTCATTATGCGGATTCCAGCCGGCGACGGCACGATCCACATGCAGTGAAACATGCCCCTTCTCGGTAAATTTAAACGCGTTGGAGAGCAGATTTTTTATCACTTGCAGGAGCCGTTTCTCATCAGTGACCATAAACACCGGCAAGTCTTTCGCCAGCGCTATTTTGAAGGCGATTTTCTGGTTTTGCGCTACATGGCGGAAAGCTCGTTCTATCTGATCTTGCACCGCCGTGAACGTTATTATCGAGAAATCCAGCGAGACCATGCCCGATTCGATCTTGGACAAGTCAAGAATCTCGTTGATCAGCGACAGCAGATCATGGCCGCTGCCGTAAATGGTCTTAGCGAATTCCACCTCTTTTGGATCGAGATGATTCTGTGGGTTATCAACCAGCTGCTGGGCAAGAATCAAGAGGCTGTTCAGCGGTGTGCGCAACTCATGCGACATATTGGACAGGAACTCCGACTTGTATTTGGACGTCAGTGCCAGTTGCGACACTTTTTCCTCAACGACGGCCTTAGCCTGCTCAACTTCGTAGTTCTTGGTTTCCACTTCAATTTTCTGTTCTTCCAGCAGGCGCGCCTTGGATTCCAGTTCATCGTTAGTCTGGCGCAGTTCTTCCTGCTGGCTGCCCAATTCATTAGCCAAGGACTGCGACTGCTTGAGCAGCTCTTCGGTACGCATGTTGGCTTCAATGGTGTTCAACACGATACCAATGGATTCGGCAAGCTGATCCAAAAATGCCTGATGGGTGGATGAATAGCGTTCAAAAGAAGCCAGTTCGATAACAGCCTTGACCCTGCCCTCGAAGATGATCGGCAGCACCAGGATATTAAGTGGCTTGGCCTCCCCTAGCCCTGAGGTGATCTGGATATAGTTGTCTGGTACGTTATTGAGCAAAATGCGCTGTTTCTCATAGGCACATTGGCCGACCAATCCCTCACCAACTTTCCATTCTTTGGCGAGGTTCTTGCGTTCTGTATAAGCAAAAGAAGAGAGCATTTTGAGCCTGAGCTCGCCGCCCGCCGGTTCGTCCATGATATAGAAAACCCCGTGCTGAACGTTAATCAGCGGCGCGAGCTCCGACAGCACGGTCTTCGATACGGTGATGAGATCGTGCTCCCCTTGAAGGACGCGGGTAAACTTGGCCAAATTAGTCTTGAGCCAATCCTGTTCCGAGTTCTGGTTGGTGGTCTCGCGCAGATTGCTGATCATCTCGTTAACGTTGTCTTTGAGTTCCGCAACCTCGCCCTTGGCCTCTACGGTCACTGAACGTGTCAGATCGCCCTTGGTCACAGCAGTCGCGACGCCAGCGATAGCGCGCACCTGACTGGTCAGATTGGCGGCGAGCTGGTTAACGTTGTCAGTCAAATCCTTCCAAGTACCCGCGGCACCCGGCACGTTAGCTTGGCCTCCGAGCTTGCCCTCGACGCCCACCTCACGTGCTACCGAGGTTACCTGGTCGGCAAACAGCGCCAGAGTGTCAGTCATATTGTTGATGGTTTCGGCCAGATCGGCGATTTCACCCTTGGCCTCAACAGTGAGTTTCTTTTTCAGATCGCCATTAGCCACTGCAGTAACTACCTTGGCGATGCCGCGTACTTGACTGGTCAGGTTGGCAGCCATGAAGTTTACATTATCAGTGAGATCCTTCCATGTTCCAGAGACCCCATGCACCATCGATTGGCCACCGAGCTTGCCTTCCGTGCCTACCTCACGCGCTACCCGCGTCACTTCGGCAGCAAAGGAATTAAGTTGATCCACCATGGTATTAACGGTGTTTTTCAGTTCCAGAATTTCACCCTTAACATCCACCGTAACTTTCTTGCCGAGGTCGCCGTTGGCCACTGCCGTGGTCACTTGAGCAATATTGCGCACCTGGCTGGTTAGATTGGCGGCCAGCATGTTCACGCTTTCGGTGAGATCCTTCCAGGTGCCGGAGACACCCGTCACATAAGCTTGGCCGCCGAGGCGCCCCTCCATGCCAACCTCCCGTGCTACTCGCGTGACCTCCGAAGCGAAAGATCGCAACTGATCCACCATCGTGTTGATGGTTTCTTTCAGTTGCAGGAACTCGCCGCGCACGTCCACCGTGATTTTGCGTGACATATCGCCGTTGGCGATGGCCGTTGCCACTTCGGCAATGTTGCGCACCTGGCCTGTGAGGTTGGAAGCCATCGAATTCACATTGTCGGTGAGATCCTTCCATGTTCCTGCCACACCAGGTACCTCAGCCTGACCTCCGAGCATGCCTTCGGTGCCCACTTCGCGCGCTACGCGGGTTACTTCCGAGGCGAACGTGGAGAGCTGATCCACCATGGTGTTGATGGTGTTCTTGAGCTCCATTATCTCGCCCATCGCCTCTACAGTGATTTTCTTACCAAGGTCGCCTTGCGCCACCGCAGTAGTCACCTCAGCGATATTGCGCACCTGTCCTGTGAGGTTGGCCGCCAGCATATTTACATTTTCAGTCAGATCTTTCCAGGTTCCCGCTACGCCCGGTACCGCCGCCTGCCCTCCAAGCTTGCCTTCGGTCCCGACCTCGCGCGCAACCCGCGTCACCTCGGAAGAAAAGGTGGATAACTGATCCACCATGGTGTTGATGGTATTCTTCAACTCCAGGATTTCTCCCTTGGCCTCTACCGTAATCTTTTTGCCGAGATCGCCCGTTGCCACAGCGGTAGTTACTTGGGCAATGTTGCGCACCTGACTTGTAAGATTGGCCGCCATGCCATTCACACTCTCAGTGAGATCCTTCCAGGTACCACCGACGCCCTCTACCTTGGCTTGGCCGCCGAGCATGCCTTCGGTTCCAACTTCGCGCGCAACCCGGGTTACTTCCGAGGCGAAGGCATTGAGCTGATCCACCATGGTGTTGATGGTGTTTTTGAGTTTCTGAATTTCGCCCTTGGCTTCCACTGTGATTTTTTTACCCAGATCGCCCTGCGCCACAGCGGTGGTCACCTGCGCGATGTTGCGCACCTGGCTTGTGAGGTTAGCTGCCATGAAGTTGACCGACTCAGTGAGGTCTTTCCAAGTGCCCGCCACGCCCTTGACATCGGCTTGGCTGCCCAGCATGCCTTCGGAACCCACTTCGCGCGCAACCCGCGTGACTTCCGAAGAAAAGGTGCCTAGCCGACTGACCATGCCGTTAACCATTTCGGCGGAGTCAAGGAACTGGCCTTTCAACTTCTTGCCGTTGACTTTCGTCGGCACGCTCTGTGACAGATCACCATTAGATACTGCATTGATGATGCGCACCATTTCATTCAACGGATTGATCAGATCATCGATTAATTTATTACTGGAATCCACCAGCTTTGCCCATGAACCTTGCAGGTCAGCCACCGACAAGCGTTCGTTGACCTCCCCCTCCTTTCCGACCACCTGTGACACCCGCGAAAAGCCGTCCGTGGTGCGTTCCGCCATGTCGATGATATCATTCAGCGTGTCGGCAACCTTGCCATGTACTCCGGTCCAATCATTGGGCATACGTACAGAAAAATCGCCGCGTCTAAAGGCTATTAATGTTTTCAGCAATAACTTATCGTCTAACCCGCGGTCCTTTTCGTTTGCTGTCATAATTGTTGCCATTAAAGAATTTCCATATACTTTATCAATCATCCAAAAAATGTATCATAATAAGTAATACTCGCGCAATCTTCATCATTGATTACATGATAGTTGCTCTATAACTAACAAAATACCGAATGGATATTAATCATGCTTCAAACCCTTTTTACACCAGACCCATCAGCTGGTCTAGCAGATATTGGTCTGGCACTTGTTTCATCTTATGATTTGTATCGTTTTGCTTCTATGAAATTGCCAGAAACACTGGATCACGTACGTAGACAAGCGGCAGTGCTCGAGCTTTTTATACGGCAAGATGCACCAGATGACATTCATTATCAACAACTGTATATGCAACAAGCTAATGAACTTGAGCTGTTTGATAACGAGAAATTTGTTGGTTTTTTTAAAAAGAACTTATATAACGCGATGTTATCTAAAGACTCGACTGCTTCTCATAAGTCAGATGGAATCAAGTTTTTTTTAAAAATCCAAGAACCGAAGAGCCCTCTTTTACTTCACGATCTTTCAAGTCTCACCGCATCATTCAACCGAGCAACATCATTCGTACGAAACAAAAAAAAACGCGAAGAGCTTGTGGAGCAACTAAACATAGATACAAGAAAGCTATCAACCCGAACAAACGAAGAACCAATAAATTTCGATGAGATTGAAAAAAACCTAGACATGCTGGGGAGATTAACTGATGAATTGGATGAGGCTCAAATTCAAAAAATGGTGCCAATTATTCAGTCTATTTTAAGCAATGAATACGTGCATGAGCAAGGTGAAGTTTCCACATTGCTATATTCACTTGAATTTTTATTAAAATGCCACTCAAAAATGCATCATGAATCCATTAAAGAGATAATGCCAACCATTACTAACTTATTGGATTATATAACCCATGAGGTTAGTGATGAAGCATATCATTTTATTGCCAAAGTATGCATCCCTATTCTTGATGACGTCGAGTTTGAAACATATTGGTCTGATGCAACGATACAAGCAAATTGTAGTGATGGGGAGATACCATGGGATCTGCATCAAACAAAAGGATTGCGTTTATTGACAGCCTTATTTTCAAAAGCAAAACCAGAATTAATTAGCGACGTCCTTCCTTTAATTCGATCTAAATTAACCAGCACAGATGAAGATGTTAATATTGCAGCTTATCACGCCTTAATTAGTTGTATAAGCGTGTGTGACAGCGATGAAATAGAACAAATAGTCTCTCAAGCAATGTCTCGTGAGCCGACGATCTGTGACTGGGAATCTACTTTTTCTAGAATATATGAGCAATTTAGAACGGTTATTCCAACACTCTCATCAGAACAAGTTATTAAAATAGTGCCTTATTTTATGATTAATTATGATGAAGACGAGTGGCCTAAAAACTTGGGCGCATTAATACCTTTAAGTGCGTGTCTCGAACGAATTGAACCTCAACACCATGAATATATTCGTTCTATTCTGTCTTATTTAATTAAAATTAGAAAAGAAGCAAAAGAAGCAGAAGAAGTGCAAGAGATAATAGACCCCGTAACTAAAGACATTTTCGTATGTTATCTCAAACTAAAAGAGAACAATCTCATCAAACAATACATTCCAAAGATCGGCTTGGAGATAACTCTGGGTTTTTTTGAAAAGTTTGATGAGGATTTGGTTGAATTTAGTATTGAATATATTGCAGATCAACTGGGATCACAAAGAATATCAGATAAAACATTGACTAAATTTATCGACACCATTACCAATAGTATGTCATCGATTAACCCAACTGATATCAATAAAATAATACCGGCTATTATAAAAAAGTTTGATTCAAATGACGGTATTTTTTCAGATAACGTGAACAGTGCAGCATTGAATCTTATTTTAAAATACATACTGCAAACAACGGACTACAGCCTTTTAAAAGAAACACTCACTACACTAAAAAATCAAGATTCCGTCCGATATATCAATACTATGATGGAGAGTGTTATTGCACTCGATCTTAACCATCAACCAGAAATAATTCAACCGCCTCTCATCGATGTGCAACCAGGGTTATCTTGATGTTGAATTGATGTTGAATTGATGTTGAATTTGATAAAACCAACTAAGTGTACTAATATTAAACATACAAGGAGGGGGAGTTGGATGAACAGCTGACATCCTCTAAGTGATGTGTAATTAAAAAGGAGTTGATTATGAATATGTCAAAGATACTACCTGTTATTGTATTAGGCGCCGCTTCACTGACTTTAAGTACAAGTGTAATGGCTGATAATCTTTTTACAGGGATTGGTAATGCTACGAGTGCTGTTGTAACGGGTGTTGGTCATGCAACAACATATGTTGTTGGTGGCGTTGTGCATGGCACAGAGCATGTTGTTCACAGCACAACACATATGTGGGGCGGTAATGCAAAAGTGCATCACGTCAAACATACACACTATGTGCATCAATCATAACAGACCCAGTTATACCCTGCATGGATGA
>JABDAB010000040.1:4162-15865 GCA_013289415.1 Gammaproteobacteria bacterium | reverse complement strand
GGCGCATGAATATGGTACAACCACATACCGTTATGACATTGCTGGTCGATTGATTTCTGAAACAGATGTAACAGGAAAAACACGCTTTTTATTTTACGACGCACAAGATCGTTTGCATGCGACCCTCTCGGTCAGTGGTCAGGTCACCGAATATATATACGATGACGAAGGACATTGCGTTCAAACACACCAATATCAACAGACCGTCCATATCAGCAATCCATCCAGTTTTGAAGCGATCAAACCCCCAGCAACAAACCAAGATCGCATAAGCCAGGTGGTGTATAACGAATACAATCAAGTTGGTTGGCAAATTGATGCGGAAGGCGCTGTGATTGCTTTCCAATACGACGCCCAAGGCCACATCACCACCAAAACGGCTTATGCTCGCCGTTTAACAAACTACAAACCAGACAGGCTGTTAACGAGCACTGACATGGTGCTAATTCCTAACGATGAAGACCGAACCATAACCTATTACTACGATGCCAATGGCCGTCTGCAAGCTGAAATCAATGGGGAAGGAGCTGCCACGGCATATCGTTATGATGCAGAAGGCCATTTGATTGAGCAGATCCGCTACAAAAATAGAGCTACTGGCCAGCGCACGGGGAATTGGAATGAGGATACACCGGTTGCCGCCTCCTATTATCACAATATTCACACCTATAGCATTTACAATGCTGCCGGGTTAAAGGTTGCGGATATTGACGGTGAAGGCTATTTAACTGAATATATCTATAACTCCAGAGCATTATTGACAGAAACTATCGGATATTACACCGAAATTGAAGACCCCCAGATCATAAATGAAACTACAACTTCGGATGCAATCCGCCCCAACGCCGACATAAATGACCATCACACGACATACCGTTATAATGATTTAAATCAGCGCATTGAAGAAGGCACATCTTCAGGACTTGTGATCACTTATGCTTATAACAATCAAGGACTCGTGAGCAACGAAACCCGCACCGATCGTCAAACCCACGAAGCTCGCAGTCAGCAATATCGCTATAATGCCCTTGGTCACATAATACAAAGCCTTGACGCTAAGGGTGCGGCTTATTTAACGCAAAACGCCCTCTTGAGTCCAGATAAAATCGAATCCATATGGCAACAAAACAGCGTGCATTTTGCTTACGATATCGCCGGGAACTTAATCAGTAAAACCAATGCCCTCAACGAAACCACACATTATGTTTACAATAATGAGGGATTATTAACCTACACCATCAGTCCCATGGGTGCCGTGACAGAAACTCGCTACAATGCATTTCAACAAGTGGAAACAACCATTCGTTATAGTGCATATTATACGAATAATGTCCAAGTTAACTTAACTGACATCAAGCAGTACATGAGCCTTCTCGAAAATCCAAAATTAGATGAAGTCACCCACTATGAATACAACACGTTGGGTTTTCTTATCAGCCAGCAGAAGGGAGCTGGCAGCACACAGGTCATAACTTACAATGCCTTCAGTGAACGATCACAAACAGCTCAACACACAGGCGCTATGCCAGACATCCTGACTGACTTCCAATATGATCGTCGGGGATTATTGCATTATCGAACCGAGGATATCGGCGGAATTAACAAAACATTTTCAGTCGAATATGACGCGTTTGGCTGGATTGAAAAAGAGTGGAATGGGCGTCACGGCGCATCAACCTATATACTCAATAAGCGTGGTGAACAACTTCGTATTGAAAATCCGGCTCATGGAATAAAGATGATGCGATATGATGCCTTTAGTCGAATTTTAAGCGTCCGTGATAAAACCCGCGTGCACTATACTTACGATGATCAAAACAATACTTTAATACTTGATCGCGACGGCATGGATTCGAGACTCATCACTCAATTCAACGCCTTTGGAGATAAACTCTCCATAATCGACGGTAACGAACATACAACAACATATCAATACGACACATTGGGTCAACTGATCCATGTTGACGCGCCAGAACACACCAGCTCCGATTACACGTATGATGCGGCTGGTCATTTGGTTTTCCAGCAAGATGCAGGCGGACACATAAACCGTTTCACATACGATGCTGAAGGCCATGTATTAACCAAAACGCTGGATCCTGATGGCTTGAACGTCACAACAACCTATAGCTATGACGCTATCGGTCGTCAGTTGCAGGTAATAGATGCCGGCCGATGCACACAATTCAGTTATGATAATCAAGGCAACCTGATCCAGACACGCCAAGATCCAGAGGGTCTTAACCTCATTACAACATTAAGTTACAATGACCTCGGGCAATTGATACGTGAAACTCACACCAATCCACAGGGCGTGGATCAGGTAACAGCATATACTCGCGATGTCTTGGGACGATGCCTGACCAGCACGCTCGATCCCGAAGGGTTACATCTCACCACTGCCTACATTTATGACAATAACGACAACGTAATCAGCCAAACCGATGCCAATCAACACACTACCCACTATGTTTATGATATCAATAATCGCCTCCATTACAGCATTGATGCTCGAGGAACTGTGATTGAGCACCGTTATGCTAGCAATGGCAATGAAATTCAAACAACGACCTATGCCCATCGACTTACTCAGTCTATTTATTATGATGAAACAACCATAACGGCAATGATTCAGCCAGATCTCAATGCTGACCATCATCAATTTTTCGTATTTGATCAACAAAGTCGCCTGACGTTATCTTATGATGGATTGGGCTATGCTACCAAATACCTGTATGATGCCAATGATAATATCGTGCGCAAAGAACAGTACGACACGCCATGCTCTTTAAGTGAGCTAGTCACGGGATTATATCCCGACCCACATGGTAATTCACGTATAACCTACTTTGTTTATGATGGATTAAATCATGAGCGTTTTCGACTATCTCCTAATGAGCAACTAACCGAATTCCGGTATGACATATCAGGTCAACTCATTCAACAAACACGATTTTTAAACCGTATCAGTCTCGCAGATATGGAGCTAACATTTTCAGTTGAAAAGATTCAGGCCCATATCCAACCCGATCCAGACCACGACCAACACACACACTACTCTTACGATCAAGCAGGCCGACTAACCATACAAGCGACACCTACAGGTGTGATAACCGCCTATGAATACGACGCCGCCGGCAATCAAACCGCAAGCCATCAATACGCAACGCGATTAACCTCAGCTCAACTCAACAATCCAAACTGGCCAACCCTGCTTCAAGAATCACCCGCTGATCGCATCACCCGCTCGGTCTATGATGCCGCCGGTCGTGCAATCTATCGTATCAGCCCCACAGGTCACGTGGTTGAACGCCGCTACGATGCGGTTGGAAATGTGCTCGCTGAAATAGCTCACGCTGCTCGCTGGCCACTCAACACCCCCGATAACAATACACACGTCACTCAATTTGAATATGACGCCACTGGACGCCTCTTAAGCCAAACCGATGCAGCCCAACACACCACACGCTATACCTATGATAAAAATAACAACGTAGCGACGAAAACTGACGCCAATAACTCCCAATGGCAATATCGCTACAACGCCGCCAACCAGCTTATCGAAACACGGTCGCCCTCCACAACGTTCAATACATACGCCAACGGCGTTTGGCATGAAGAAACGCGATCAGTTATCACCCAAAATGATTACGACAGTTTTGGCAACCTAATCAGCGAGATCCGCGATGCAGGCGGAATTAATCAAACCGTTCAATATACTTATGATGCGAACAATCGAAAATTACTAACGATTTACCCGGATGTCACCATCAACAATGCCAGCCAACGTGCCAGCAATGATCGTCAAGATATAACGCAAACGCTGACTGAAACATCCGTGTACAATGCTTTTGGTGAACTGATCGAGCGCCGCGATCGCGCAGGCCATTCGTGCCATTATGCCTATGACAGGACAGGACAACAGCTCTATGCTGTAAACGCCGAAGGTGGAGTGACTCGTTACCAATACGATGCTCTCGGAAACGTCAGCACCAAAACCACCTACGCCACACGTCTGGACAACAACAACGACAACAACGACTACAGCGTCGACGGCATAGGAAAAACCATCCAGAACGACCGGCACGACCGCCATGAATACTACGTCTATGATCAAGACCACCACTTAATCGAAAGCCGTAAAGATTCGATTCGAAACTACAATCCACGCACTGCGACTTATCACAAATTAAGTCCCACCACACGACTCACTTACAATGCCTTTGGCGATATCATCACGCAAGCGGTGCAGCTAACTGACGTCGACTGGTCAATCACCACACACACCTACGACAATGACGGCTTGAAAACCACAACCTTGGATGCTGAACAGTACCTCACCACATATAACTATAACGCATTTGGTTTATTGGACGCAGAAACCCAATATGCAACGCGTGGCACCTTGCCTTCTCCATCGTCAAAAGATCGCAAAGTCACCTTTTTATACGACATCAAAGGACAACTGATTCAAAAAACCCTAAAAGACGTATCGGTTTCACGCCTGACAGGAAATGGTACCCAATATGAAACCATCACCCGCGATTTAATCAGCCACTATAGTTACGATGCGATGGGCAAGATGGTGTCGACAACTGATCCTGAAGGTCACACAGCCTACTCGTATTTCAACGCGCAAGGGCAATTAATCGCCAAAGTTGGTATGGAAACGCAGGCGGGACGCGCGGCTACAACCTATAGTTATGACGCACTGGGCCAACTCGTTCAAACCCACCAGTGGGCAAATGGTGCGCAACTATCTGAAGATGCTCAATTTACTCTGAATAAAGGATCCCAAAGCGATGTCATCCTGCGAGATGTCTACGACGCAAACGGCCATGTAACACAAAAAATCGACGGCACCGGACACGTTACCCAATACAGTTATGACGCTAACGGCAACATAGCTCGCAGCTGGCAAATCCTCAATCAGTCATTAATGTCCGACAAACGCTACAGTTACGATCATGAAAACCACCTCACCCAGACCGCGACCATGAACACCGAAGGCCTGCGTGCTACCGATGATGCCCAATACAACGTGTTTGGCGAAGTCATTAAAAAAGGCGTCGATGGGAACTTTACAACTCAAGTCGATTACGATAATTGCGGCCGAGCTTGGCGATCGAACACGCAGGGATATTTTCAACTGTATATATATGACTTGAGCGACCATGTGACGCTAGTGCTCACATCAACCAACGGGGCTGGTGCATATGTTAGCGGACAAGGTGTTGATTTAACTGAAAGCCAATATGAACTCGACATAAGTTTCGATATAGACAACGCACGATACAATTTACAACGTCACGACAACACTTATGACGCTCTGGGTCATTTAGTCAGTCAATCACAAGACGCTCACATGACCACCGGCAGCTTAAGCGACCCACTCGATCTCCCCCGCCCCACACAAACCCAAACGGTTGATCGCTGGGGCAACATCCTGCTTAACACCAACGCCAGCGGTTACACAACACGTTATGACTACAATGCTCTCAACGCACTGACCGAGCAAATTTTACCCGAATTCGCCGCCATAGATGAACACGGGGTCGCACACACACTGGCTCCAGTCAATCATTATGCCATCGACAGCCTAGGTCACACGATTGCCATGACAGACGCGAATGGCCACACCATCGCGCACGTATTTGATGCCGAAGGCCACATTACTCGCGACATTGACGCACGCGGCAATCATCGCGACAAAACATACAACCTGCTCGGCCAAATGACCACCCAAACCAACGAACGCGGCGGCATCACTTCTTATCATTATGATGCAGAAAACCGCCTGCTATCCGTCATCACGTCTCAAACCGCACAATACTATGAATACAATGGTGCCGGTCAAGTCATTCGCCAAACTGACGCCGCAGGTAATATCCAAACCATGACCTACGATGAACTCAGCCATCTCATCCAAAAAACAGGTCTTAACGGTACCACAAACTATGAATACGACACCGCTGGCCACAAAACAGCTGAGCATGACGCCAACGGAAAAACCAGCACATGGCGCTACGACCAACACGGCCGTATACAGGAGCACACTGATTTGGGTGGTCACCACACGGAATACACCTATAATACCAACGGACTAGTCCTGACCGAAAAATCCAGCGCTGGAAAAGACATCAATTACTCATACTTCAGCGATGGCCAAATCCGCGAGTATACAGATGTACCACGCTTTGAAAATGCAAAATATACCTATGACGTCGAGGGCAACGTAGCCAGCAAACTAACCGGACGCAGCGGCGGATGGATCAATGAAACCGACCATTACGAATACGACTCCCTCAACCGCATGAGCCACGTAAAACGCTTCAAGGGATATGGCACAGATCCAGACAAGCCCATTCCCGATCCCACCATGCTATCCATAGATTACGAATACGACGCCGTCGGCAATATTCGTGATACCAAAGTCGTCGCCAATTACACTGGATACCGGACCACCAGCCATACTGACTATTTCCGCTATGATGAAAACAATCGGATGATCATCAACAAAGGCCAGCTCATTAACGGCCAAATTAGCATCTCCGGCGTCCAGGGCACGTCTCTCTCCTATGACGAAACAGGCAATATCGCTGATGCGCAAACCTTTGAAAGCGGCGTTTTCCAGCATTATACCTACCGTTATAACACAGACAATCTGCTGGAAATCTCGCGTAAAAACGACCGTGACTTCCAAACAAAAAGCTATCACGCGGGACGTCTCGAAGAAGAAACACTCTACAATGACAACGGCCAAGCTACACAACATAACACGCTACGCTATGTAAACGGTCGACTGATGGGACAGACCACCAAGAATCAAAACTATGCCGAAGTTAGCGATACCAGCTACATATATGACAACGTTGGCAACATCACAAGCCTCACCACCTTAGGCAGGGGCCCCACCTCCGTACAAACCCATCAATACAGCTATGAATTATGGGACGGCTACCTTCAAAAAACAGATAATTTGACATTGATTGTGAATAAACAGTATACAAGATACGGCAAAAGCACCCACTTCTACGATGCCAACGGCCTGTTACAAGACATTGAGAACTCACAATCCCCATACAACACCACGCATTATTTTGCCAGCAATATTGATGGTATTCGCGCACGCAAGGACAACGACGGCGAAACCAGCTACCTCACCGTCGCCGGTAAAACCATCGGAGATTTACGCCTTGACAGACAAAACAACCAATACCTCAACGTATACAACGCCAGTTCCCTCCCTGACGCACAACAAGACAACTTGGGCGCTTACACCCTCAATGCCGGCGACACCCTCGACAGCATCGCTCTGCAAATCTACGGCGACAGCAGCCTCTGGTACCTGATAGCCGACGCCAACGGCATCACCGACAGGACAGCACGTGCTGGCGAAAAAGGCAGCCAACTTCACGCAGGTCTTCGCTTAAATATCCCTGCAGTCACCAAAGGCCAACATAACACCAACGCCACGCATAACACGTTATCCAGCACCGACTGGACAGGTGACACCACAGCCGTTGCATCACCGCTGACCTCACTAACACCAGCACCCCCACCTCATAAAAAGAACAACAACGGTTTCTGGAAAACCATAGCCAAAATCGCCGTAGTCGTCACCGCCGCAGTAGCCATGGTCATGAGCGCCGGCGCACTGGCAGTACTAGCCGCTGGCAGCAGCTTAGCCGGTACAGGGCTCGGCACATTAATATCCACCGGCCTAAGCGCCCTCGGAGGAACCGCACTCACGGGCATTGGCACCGGCGCATCACTTAGTATGACATCCACTCTGGCAGTAGGCTTCGGCGCGGGTTTCACCAGCAGCATAGCAGGACAAACAGCCGCCAATCTCCTGCATTTACAAAACGGCATCGACATGAAAGGTGCCCTAATCACAGGTATAGGCACTGCTGCCACTGCGGGCGTAAGTCACCTCTTCAATGGATCAACAGCATATACGGAGCTTCGAAAAACGATTGAAAACGCCTCACCCTCGGCCTTCAGCATCATCAACGCCACAGAAATGATGGAACGCGACTCCGTAAGCCAAGCCCTGAACCTAGCCCTAACCCGCCACCAACACTTCGACTGGATGGAGCTAGGCGTATCAGCCGCTACTGCAGGCTTAATGGGCAGTCAAACAGCACAAAAATGGAGTCAAGCGGCACAAGAAAAAGTAGGTCGATTAAGCGCCCTAGCCACCTCCGAACTCCAAGCAGTAGCCACAGGAGCTGCCACCGGACATTTCGACGCCCTACAAATTCTGCAAGACAACTTAGGTAACGCCGTTAGCGCAGGCATACTCCAACAACCCCTCCCCCCGACGAGCCAACCCCAACAATCTCCCAAACCACAAAAGATTGAAGAAGGCGGCTACTGCCCAATTCCAACCGCAACCGAAGAAGGCGGCTACTCCGCCCTACCGGAAGGCACTTGGGAGCGCTTCCACCGCGAAGATGCAATGCGCAAACACCTTGAGCAAATGACAGCGCAATATATGAAGGATACGGCAGGTGATGAGGGTGGAATGTTGAATAGCGGATCAGTTTTTGGGATTGTGGGTGATGCTGCTTATGGGGATGGATATCAATTGCCGGTTGGGCAAGGGGCTTTGGCGTTAGGTAATTCGGTTAAAGATACATCCTTGAGCATGACTGTTACTGATGGACAACTAAGAGCGATGTTTCCTCATGCTAAACATGAGGTTTTGGATTCATATTTGTCAGAATTTAACGCCCAATTAAATGCAGCTGAAATAAATACACCAAAACGACTTGCTTATTTTTTTGCAACCGTAAATGAAGAAACCGACGGTATGACTAAATTTGTGGAAAATGATTTTAAATATACAGATATAGACCGTGCAAAACGTATGTTTGGAAATTTGAAAAGAATGTCTCATTCAGAAATACAGGCGTTAGGTCATGGCGAACTTTTCGCAAATACCATTTATGCAAATGGAAATGGTAACGGTAATATTAGTTCTGGGGATGGTTATTTGTATCGAGGAAGAGGTTTATTCAATTACTCTGGTAGAGAAAATTACTTGAAAGTTGGAGGCACCAGTTTTATAAATAATCCCAATTTAGCACTGATGCCATCTCATGATGTGAAAGCAGCGGTTACCTATTGGGGCTGGAAAGGATTAAATAGTAAAGTGGACTTATTAGACTTGCATATTGTTGTGTCACCAAATGGGAAGGTACTGGATCAGCACTTTATGGCAGCAGTTCGACTGATCAATGCGGGTTATATTAATATTCATAATCGTGCTGCATCTTACAATCGTTATGTTAGTTTATTTCAGCAATAAATCTGGAGAGTGTTTATGTGGAAATTGTTTTTGAGAATTATGATGTTATTGTATATTTTACCAGCCTTTGCTGGCAAAAATAGTTGCTCATCGAAAATAGTTGGCTACAGAGTGGTAGAAAGCTCTGTATTTCAGTTTGTAACTGATGGAAAGAAAGCTTGTTTTTTCGCGTTTTATACACTTAACCCTGATCCAATAGTTGACGTTAAGGGTAATGGGAATCTTGGAGATACTATATGGTATGGATATTATCGGATAAACAATTCAAGTAAGATTTACGAGTTTCCAAAACCATCTGGTACGGATTGGAGTGGTGTTTGTAGTATAGACGCCATTTCGTTTTATGATATGAATAATGACAAAAAACCAGATGTTACGGTTATTGGTTCATGCGATAAAAATACAATGAATTATACAATCCCTTTTGTTTTTATTTCCAGTGGTAACAATTATGTTCTTGAGGAAAACGTGTATCGGAGCTTATATGGTTTTTTTGGTCTGACAGTTAATGATGTGCGTGCATATATTAAATCTCCAAAATCATACTTTAAGGTATTAGAAGAAAGAAATAAATAAATATGGCTACGACTTACCAGGGCCACCTCATAAAAAAATTCCAGATTAAATTCATAAGCAATGAGAAGCCATGTTCATTTAAAGGGATGTAGCGATGAAAATGGAGGAAGGTTTTTTAGATTTTTTTAATTCACTTGATGATCCAAGATCAACTCGTAACCGATTATATACAATATCTGAAATTTTGCTGTGTACATTGAGTGCTGCAATTTGTGGAGCTGAAGGATGGCAAGACATAGAGGATTATAATGGCCCCATTGATTCCTCTTGGTTCACATTGCCCAATAATAAACCTAATTATCAACCCAAAATGATTCCATTAAGCAAAACACAAGACCTGCTCCCAAAGCCCCTTAGAATGCTATATCGGGAACAGATGCTTTAGGAGTAATGCAAATGACGCAACAAAATTATTATCCCATTGTTGATGGAGAATTGGTGGGAATCTCTTTCAATCCATTCAATTCACAGCAATCAATTATGCATGGAACAAAAATGCTAAACTTTTCTCTGAACAAGTTTGGCACAACTCAAGATGGATCAAATAAAGCCCTTGCTACTTATAACCAAGGTCTTGGAAAAAAAGATGATCCAAATGGAGTACTAAATGCAATCAAAAATTATGGCGATGATTGGGTCAAACACATTCATTCCGAGGGCTCAAGATATATTGATGGGATCAGTAATATTAGAAATAACAAATCACATATACCCGGATATTTTGGAGAAAAAAGATGAAGCTATTTGTATTGGGTTTTTTTATAAGCTTCCCACTCTATAGTAATGGTAACAATTTCAAGCCATGCCAAACTGTGGGGTTTGCCAACATAGAAGAATATGCTATCCCTGGAATAGATACTATGACCATGGATAGCGCAAATCTTTCCATTCAAGGCAGAGACGAAAAAATAAAGTTATTAAAGAACTGTATAAATAAATACAGTGTTTGTATTGTCGAAACCCCACCAAAAAATTCAAACTGGCTTAGTGAAAAGTTAATTCAACCTGACAACATGAATTTCGACCCAGTGAAGAGGGCTCTTTTGTTTGGTATGATTCAGTATATTGATAAAAAAAGCGATAACCGAGTTTGCATAGTTGCGATGAATAATTTTGTTCAAGCTGTTCCGTGGTATGCCGTGAGCTGGATTAATGATGGCAAAACCATAAAACAATACGAACTGAGAGGAGCACGACTCAACACTGTTATGACGCCAAAAAGTTTATACAGGTCCCTCCTAGCATCACAAAAAAATCCAGCAATTAAAAATAGACTTATAAAAACCTACAATGCTCCTAAACCAACTAAAATAAATTGAGCAGAGGCTTGAGGGTCACCTATTTGACAAAGGGTTTCAAATGGGTGCCCCCCAAGTCTGCGCGTTTTTTAAATCAATGGGGTCAAACGGCACAAGAAAAAGTAGGTCGATTAAGCGCCCTAGCCACCTCCGAACTCCAAGCAGTAGCCACAGGAGCTGCCACCGGACATTTCGACGCCCTACAAATTCTGCAAGACAACTTAGGTAACGCCGTTAGCGCAGGCATACTCCAACAACCCCTCCCCCCGACGAGCCAACCCCAACAATCTCCCAAACCACAAAAGATTGAAGAAGGCGGCTACTGCCCAATTCCAACCGCAACCGAAGAAGGCGGCTACTCCGCCCTACCGGAAGGCACTTGGGAGCGCTTCCACCGCGAAGATGCAATGCGCAAACACCTTGAGCAAATGACAGCGCAATATATGAAGGATACGGCAGGTGATGAGGGTGGAATGTTGAATAGCGGATCAGTTTTTGGGATTGTGGGTGATG
>JABDAB010000040.1:0-4062 GCA_013289415.1 Gammaproteobacteria bacterium | reverse complement strand
CCTTGAGCAAATGACAGCGCAATATATGAAGGATACGGCAGGTGATGAGGGTGGAATGTTGAATAGCGGATCAGTTTTTGGGATTGTGGGTGATGTTGCTTATGAGGATGGATATCAGTTTTCGGTTGGACAAGGGGCTTTGGGGTTAGGTAATTCGGTAAATGTAACGTCGTCAAATGTACCGTTTATAGAAATCACTGATATAGGGAAGAATTTCTCTATGAGCTTGAGTAGCAATGAGGACATAAAAAAAATTCCTTCTATTAGTAATTTTAACTCAAAGACTAATAGAGTAGAATTAGCCACGTTAATTATGTCTGAAGCGTCAGTAGGAAATTATGCGGAACAAGTTGCAGTTGGAAATACTGTGATTAATCGAATGCATCGAAATAATACAACAAAGGTTGGTGACGTTTGGAATGCTTACGCGCACAACCAGACTCCTTCACAAGAAATAATGGAACTCGCGACGGCTCTGTTATCAGACCACATAGCAGATAACACTGGAGGTGCGACCCACTATTATTCACCTCGTTCAATGCCAAAAAAGGGTGCTCCTACGGATGGATTTGATATTGGCGGTGGCCTGGAACGAATTGCTGGACGAACAACTGAAAGTTATCGACCTTCTTTTGCAAATTCTTTTAAATATGTGAATATTCCAGAGGTCAGAGAAGAATATTACAAATTTTATTTTGCACCAGGAACGGGCAAAGTTAGATAAGAGGAAAATGTATATGCATGTTTTTATAAAAAAAATATTAATAGGTTGTTGTCTTATGCTGTTTTTACAGTCTTATGCAATAGGACAGGCTGTCCATTCTTGTTATAAGGCAAAAACTATTATTTCTAAATTTGTTACTAGTAATAAAAATGAAGATTGGGACACAATTGAGGCCAACGTTTACAAATTACAGAACTGCAAATGCGAGATGGCTCCTGTTTTTTATTATATACATCGAATGAGGGTGCTTCTTCCAAATAGCCAAGCTTTACAAGGGAAATCCCCAAACGATTTTATTTCTAGTCAGAAATTGAAAATGTGTGAGCAGATAAAAATTTTACAGAACTGTGAAGTAAAACTCTATTTGCCATTGATTAATACTATGATAAAGCAAAGTTTTGATTTAAAGATGGCAGTCTCGGCGAGCGAATTAAAAAGAAAATTGAAGTAAAAAAAATGTAACTTACAATGGGGAACCAATGAAACCAAAGGGGGCACCCATTAATTGAGATGCATTGAGAGCGGATTGTATGGCTGCTAAGCCATTTCCAGTAAGCAACAGACAAATTTTCATTGAATGAAACATCAGAACAAAGCGCAGAGAATAATACATGAACTGAGGGAGAAATTGTACCAGTCAAAAAATATCATTTCTTAAAGTGTGGCGGCGACTACTGAATAGACGGCCATGATCTACGTGTGGCGTGGTTTGTGTTATTTGTTTGAATAATGTTACCCCGAAAGTTACCCCTGAATGAAGGTTGTTACCCCGAATTTTCCAACTCCTCCACACCATTCGCAATTCGCGAATAGTGAGAAGAAAATATTTACAACCTCGTTATTTCTTAACAAACTGAAATTCATCTAAAATACCAATAATTAAATCATCAATATGATTTTTTAATTCCGAGCGCTCAACATCGATACTTAGATTTAATTTTTCTAACCATTCTTTATAATCGTCTTCGTCACCTTGATATCCTGGTACAGATTGATCATTCATTGTGATAATAAAAAGAGAAGCTAAGTCTCTCGAGATACTCCAATAGCGTCTTTCGGTTTCTTTTACTTTTACTTTTACGTGAGTAGTTATGCCCAGATATTCGCAAATTTCAATAGCTTTGGCTTCTTTTTTCCTTATTTTTTCGCAAAGCTCGGGATTGGAATAGACAAGAAAAACAACAAAGATAGATACGGCATACCATACTTGATCATACTGTTTTTCTCTTAGGGTATGAAATATCTCAAGATATAAAACAATTTTACTCACTTCTCTTAATGATACTTGATTGCAAGTAATCAAGTTCTCTAATAACTTAAATCCATAATCTGCAAAAATGCCACGTTGTTTTAATACAGGACTTGCATTGATTAACTGCTCAGCATAGTGGAAAGAAACATGCTTTTTCTTTGCATTGAATAATTTTTCAACTGGCAGATAAAATTTAAACTTTATAAATTTATCAAGGTATCGATGAGCATCTATAGCTGCTCCATAACAGTGTCTGACTGAGGCTTTCATTTGTTGATAATTTGTTACTAAAATAAACTTAACATTTTCAACATCAAATATGTGCTTTATTGTTTCTAAAATTGCGATTGCAAAACTAGGTTTACATCTATCAAGCTCATCGATAAAAATAATTAATTTTTTATCTTTTGTTATTTCCTGTAATATATTTTTTAAACCATCAATATCTTTTTTAGCTTCCTGATGGTCCTTGATTAGCCCTTCAATAACCGCATTACTACCGTCATCTACCACTTTTTCCAGTTCTTCTTGATAATTCTGTTCTAGTGTATTTGCTTCAGCCCTTAGAACCCACGCAAAACCGGCTTTTACCGAGGCTTTGACACCATAACGCAAAATAGCTTTTGCTTTATTTAAAAAGAATATTTTTTTGCTTTCATCATCAATTAGCTCATAAATAGCGGCTACGAGAGGAATTAAAGGATCGTTTGTATGATCGTCTTGAAAGGCATCAATATAAGCGCAATCAAGTTTGCCCTTATAATTCTCTTTAATTAGATTTTTCGTTTTTTGGCAAAACTCGGTTTTACCTGTTCCCCATTGGCCATCTATGACCAATGGGCTGATATCAATATCGCTTATTAGTAGATTTATCAGTTTTTGAGCAATTGGCTTGCGTTCAAATTCATCACGATCTGCAAAAGTTAAATCTGTAATATTTTTCATTTATCCAAAATCCCCAAAAATTCATATTTGTTGTTTTCTCTGAAGGCTGCATTTACTCGATATGTTGTAATTTAAATATTCATTTAGTTAAATCCGCATAACCTCCTGGATATGTGGTTTATAATATTGAGCACCACCCGCTTTGATTTCTAAATTATCGAGAAATTTTACAGATGTGGCAGTATGCGTATGACCACATAAAACTAAAAAGTGAATATCTTTATGTTCTTGGGCAGCGTCTATTATCACGTCCCCTGTTGCTTTTGAAGCAAAGTAAGGCAACCAATTTTCATCACTAGGGTGATCTTTATGCCAACTGTACTCAGGAACAGGCGGAACGTGAGTAGCAATAACTACTTTTTTGATATTGGCAGTAATTGCGCTCATTAATGTTTGTTCAAGAATCTTAGCATCCGCATCAGCTAATTTTTGCATTTCATATTTCAATGCAGATTTATTCAATAAAAATGCTTGGTACAGTTCGGCAATTAAACGACTATCATTTAAGCTAACTAAGCTACGATCAAAATCACCATAACGCGCATCAGCCCAGCCATCATGTCCCAGAAGTACAGCAGCATCACTTAGCATGATGACTTCAGGCTTCCCTAGCCAAACCAGTTTACTATTTTGCTTACACAAAGCGCGGACTTGCTCTCGAACATTAGTAACGCTGCCAAAATAATAATCGTGATTACCTAATACAAAATAGATCGGTGTATTCACATGCTGACTAAACTCATCGAGTATTTCGCATACATCTTTTGCTTCAGCAATATCCCCAGTAATCAGGATCTTATCGGCATCACTTTCCGCAACATGATTGTAGAATTGCTTTCTTGCCGGTGCTTTTAAGAAATTGAGATGAATGTCGGTTAACCACAATATTTTATCGGTACTCATTTATACACCACATCCAATAATTACTAATATCCGTTCTTTCACTATCTTCTCGCGACTTTCTGATTCTTGGGAGTAATTTAAATGGCCTGGCAACGCTTGAAGAAATTGGGCATTATTCATCAAGGATGAAAATTCAAACGCGAGGTATTGCTTTAAATTATCAGACACGACCGATATGTCGTTTACAATTTCAGGCCGACCATCAATCAAAGAAATAATATCCTCTAAATCATGACTT
>JABDAB010000039.1:2010-16428 GCA_013289415.1 Gammaproteobacteria bacterium | reverse complement strand
CTGACTTTATGCTGTAAAATTGCTCTTGATGGTTTCTTGGTGAAAAAGGCCGATAGGACATTGGTGTCTTTGTACCCGTTCCAAAGCATGGTCACAGAGGGCTTGCGGTAACATCATTGGTGAAGTATTAGCGTACTATCCCGTTTAGAAGAATGCCCTATTTACAACCCTCTGCGCCTTGAAGCTATCGTTTTCATTTTATTTTAAGAGAGAACGACATGAGCAAAGATACACTAAAAAAACAGAGAAAGTCAAAAAAAGTGCCAATTCCCAAACATCTTGAGCATATTAATCAGTGGGCGGCAGGGATTGATGTAGGATCAACTTCACATTTTGTTGCTGTGCCAGAGGGATGTGATGAAAAAACAGTTCGAGAATTTAGTAGCTTTACAACGGGTCTAAATGAGTTGGCAGATTGGATTATACAATGTGGTATTACAACTGTTGCAATGGAATCAACAGGCGTCTATTGGATCCCTGTGTATGAATTACTCGAAGAAAGAGGGTTAGAGGTAAAACTTGTTGATGCAAGACAAGTAAAAAATGTGAGTGGCCGTAAAACAGATGTGTTGGATTGCCAGTGGATACAACAACTGCATACCTATGGTTTGTTAAATGGTGCTTTTCGTCCTGCTGAAGAAAGTTGTGCTTTACGATCGTATGTAAGACAACGCACTATGCTAATTCAAAGCACAACAACACACATTCAACACATGCAGAAAGCACTGATGCAAATGAATTTACAATTACATCATGTTCTCACAGACATTACAGGTAAAACAGGAATGAAAATTATTCGTGCAATTAATGCTGGTGAACGATGCCCAAAAACTTTAGCAAACTACAGAGAACCTGGATGCAAAAATTCAGAGGCCACAATTGAACTGGCGCTCACAGGTCACTATCGTGCTGAGCATCTATTTTCTCTTCAACAAGCGCTAGAGTTATATGATATTTATCAAGAAAAAATTGCTGCTTGTGATAATGAAATTGAAAAAAAACTTGCTCAATTCCAAACTAAAGAAATCGTTGCAGAGCCTTTAGCTGAAACAATAATACGTAGTAAGAAAAAAAGTAAAAATGCACCAGCTTTTGCTTTAGATGTGCAATTGCAGCGATTAACAGGTGTTAATTTAATGGAAGTTCCAGGAATGAATAGTCTAACAACACTATATTTGATCGGAGAAATTGGGCTGGATATGACTCGCTGGAATGGCCCAAAACAGTTTGCCTCCTGGCTTGGGCTATGTCCCGGGAATAAAGTTTCAGGCGGAAAGCGTCTTAGTGGCAAAAGCAAACCTTCTGCTAATAGAGCTGCTGCTACTTTGCGTATGGCTGCAAGTACCTTATACCGAGACTCAACTGCATTAGGAGCCTATTTGCGACGACTTAAATCACGTTTAGGGCCTGCTAAAGCGATCACAGCCACCGCACATAAGATCGCTAAAATTATTTATAACATGTTACGATATGGCATTAGGTATAAGGATGCCGGCCAAAATTATTATGAACAACAATATCGTGACCGAGTTGTAAAAAACTTAAAAAGAAAGGCCGAAGAACTTGGTTTTAGCCTTGTGGAGACCGCACAAATGGCCAAATAAAAAACAAATAAAAATCAGGTGGTTAGAGATCGGTTATTTAGAAGTCCAGTTATTATAGATCATCCTTTAGGAAACATGACTGTTTGGGTCGCTCCATCCTGTCATTGCAGCTCGAGCCTGTTCATCTACAGGATCAGGGTTAGTGCAATCATAAGGCGCGCTAATAATTGATTTGAGTTTTGAAATGTCACTAGACAGTAATGTTACCTCACATTTCTGAAAATTATTTTTATCTGGTACAACGACTGACTGCAGAGAAAAACCCAAGGTCCGACATGCTTCTGGTACTCTAATCTCACGCTTCCAATTCTTGAGCTTGCTAATATCAGCGTTTTGCACACCAGCGGCAGCCTGACATAATTTACTTATCTCAAACGGATCTAAATTTATTGTACCAAAAGTCTGATTTCTAAACATAGCTATCTCCTTCGTTTCAAATCGTATCAAACAAACCTCTTTAACTTAATGAGATTTGACTCTAAGTATAGTTCAAATTTAGATGCGCGATTAATACTACAAACTGGGGCATGCTCTTATTGGCATATTGTTATAAATAATCCATCTTGTTTGCATTGAAAATAAATTACACTGGGTTCTTGATGTCACGTTCAAAGAAGACGCATCAAGAGTAAGGAAAGATAATGGAGCTGAGAATTTAGGTATTGTTCGGCATATCGCACTTAATATTTTACGCCAAGATAAAAATTCCAAAATTAGTGTTAAATCACGGCGCTATAAGGCCACACTTGAGCCCGAGTATGCAAACAAAATTCTTGATGGTTTGTTTTGACGCACACGTGCGGTAGCCCTGTAATAACTGCGGAATCGAGTGAAAATATTTGATCTTTCGACGTTTATGAGAACACCCTCATCACGAAAGCTCAATTTTTTCTGCCGCCTCTTTCAATACACTTAAAAACGCCTCACCATAATGAGTCAATTTATGCTGCCCAACCCCGGACACACTGCGGAATTGCTCGAGCGTTTGTGGATTGATGCGTACCATTTCATGTAGGGTGGCATCGCTGAAAATCATGAATGAAGGTTTGTTTTCTTCGTCGGCGAGTTTACGGCGCAGGGTGCGTAAAATTTCAAACAGAGGGCTGTTTGATGAGGTGGTGGCAGACTTACGATCTTTTTTCTTGCCCGATGCGTCTTTTACTTCCTCACGTGGAACGGTCAACATGACCGGTTCCTCACCACGCAGAATGGGAACGGCTTTTTTGGTGAGGCGTAGTACATTAAAATGTTCCACATCCTGCACGCAAAACCCGCGATGAATTAATTGCCATGCCAATTGTTTCCAGTATGCAATTGACTTGTCTTTACCAATGGCATACGTCGACAGATTCTGGTGATTGGCTTGCTTTACTTTTTCTGAGTCGCTTCCGCGCAGGACATCGATCACATAATTAAGACCATAATTTTGACGAACACGATAGATGCAGGACAGGAATTTTTGTGCGTCTATTGTGGCATCAGCTGTTTTCGGTGGGTTGTCACAGATGTCACAGTAGCCACAGGCTTGATCATACTGCTCATCAAAATATCGTAACAAAATTTGCCGTCGACAGTGTGTGGCTTCTGCGAAGGCGAGCATGTGATTGAGTTTGTGATGTTCAATGCGTTGCTGTTCTTCAAGAGGGGTGGTGGCTATCCATGAGCGCAATCGAGCACTGTCGGCGGGATCATAGAGTAGCAAGGCTTGTGCCGGCAAGCCATCACGGCCTGCACGCCCGGTTTCCTGGTAATAGCTTTCGATAGTCTTTGGCAGATCATGATGCACGACAAAACGGACATTGGGTTTATCAATTCCCATGCCAAATGCAAGCGTTGCTACGACAATGTCAATTTTATCATAGCGAAACAGAGTCTGAACCTCCCTGCGTTCGGTATGCGATAGACCGGCATGATAACCGCGTGCGCTATGTCCCAACTCGTGTAACTTACTTGCCACACGCTCAACACCTGCCCGAGTACCGCAGTAAATAATTCCGGATTGCCCGGTTTGTGTTTGTAAAAATTGGTTTAATTGTTTGATGGCGTTGTTTTTGGCGAGCACATGGTAGTGAATATTGGGTCGATTGAATGAGGCGATGTATTGTTTGGGTTGATAATTTAATCGGCGAACAATGTCTTTTTGAGTTTGAATATCTGCTGTTGCCGTCAAAGCAATGACCGGCACGCTGGGGAACTGCGTTTTGAGTTGGCCTAATGCGGCATATTCTGGCCGAAAATCATGCCCCCATTGCGAGATACAATGCGCTTCATCGATGGCAAACAAGGCCAGAGGAAACTCTTCCAAGCGCTCAAGAAATGATTGACTTAACAAACGCTCAGGTGCAATGTAAAGTAGATCCAACTCATTGTTGTGGAGTTGCGCCAAGACATTGCGTGCCTCGGCACTGCCCAAGGATGAATTATAGTAAGCAGCGCGTATGCCCTGCAGTTTTAACGCGGTGACTTGATCTTCCATTAATGCGATTAATGGAGAAACCACTATACCCACACCGTGGCGTAATAAGGCAGGAATTTGATAACACAGCGATTTCCCACCGCCTGTGGGCATGAGAACAAGGAGATCAAGACCGGCGACCACGTCATTGACGATATCTTCCTGTGGCGGACGAAACGAATCGAACCCGTAGTAATCTTTTAAAATACGATGGGCCGTGACTGGTTTGAGTTGCGCTTTTATTTCCATTGGATTATTTTATTTCATGCGCGTGTAAAGTGTGGGGATGATACCTTGATAAATTGGGTTGAGACAAGTAATCTGGTTGTTATTAATTGGGACTTATCCCTTCTCCCAGAGGGAGAATGTGTCACGAAGTGACGGATGAGGGTTTTGGGTTAGCTTGTGCTAATTTTAGCTTGTGCTATCTGATGACACCCTCATCCGCCCTTTGGGCACCTTCTCCCAGAGGGAGAAGGGGATAAGGAATAAGGGGAATTATTATGCAATTTCAATTGACTGAAGAACATCACGCTTTTCGCGACATGGCGGCTGAATTTGCACGAAATAAATTAATACCCAATGCGGATCGTTGGGACGAAGAGGCACATTTTCCGGTTGATGTTTTGCGAGAAGCGGCTCAGCTGGGCATGGCGGGGATTGTTGCACGTGAAGATATTGGCGGTACACAGTTAACACGGCTTGATGCGGCGGTTATTTTTGAGCAATTGGCTGCAGGTTGTGTGAGCACGAGCGCATTTCTTTCTATCCATAATATGGTTACATCCTTGGTTGATCATTATGGCTCGGACGCGTTGCGCGCCAAATGGGGCCCGCGATTGACATCAATGGATGTGTTTGGTAGTTATTGTTTGACTGAACCCGAAGCCGGATCGGATGCTGCATCATTAAAAAGCAGTGCTGTGCTTGATGGTGATCATTATGTACTAAACGGATCCAAATCTTTTATCTCAGGCGGTGGTGTGAGCGATGTTTATCTGTGCATGGTAAGAACGGGGGATAACTCGCATCATGGCATCAGTTGTTTGCTACTTGAAAAAGGTATGCCGGGTTTAAGTTTTGGAAAACTGGAAAAGAAAATGGGCTGGCGAAACCAACCCACAGCCATGTTGTTTTTCGAAAATTGTCGGGTACCCGTTAGTAATCGGGTGGGAGCTGAAGGCATGGGATTCAAAATTGCCTTGAATGCACTTAACGGTGGTCGAATTAATATTGCTGCGTGCTCACTAGGTGGTGCAGCGGCCTGTTTGCGCTTGACACAATCGTACATGCACGAGCGCAGGCAATTTGGCAAATCATTAACTGAAATGCAAGCGTTGAGGTTTTATTTTGCAGACATGATCACTGATTTTGAGGCAGCGCGCCTAATGGTTTATCGAGCTGCAGATGCGCTGGACAAAGCCCATCCAGATGCACCGATGTATTGCGCAATGGCCAAACGCCTGGCAACTGACACTGCATTTCGAATTAGCGATAAAGCCATGCAATTGCACGGAGGCTACGGTTATTTGCGTGATTATCAGATTGAACGTATTTTTCGTGATTTGCGTGTGCATCAAATACTGGAAGGAACCAATGAGATTATGCGTGAAATCATTGCTAAGGCAGCGTTGGATAAAGATTATTGTATAGTTTAACAGTAACTGCTCGCTCTCCGAGCGTCAATATCACCCTACGAGCAGTTACGTTTGACAGTAACAAATTTATTGCGTACGGAAATAAGTACCGCCATCCGTTTGATGGAATTGGTGATCCGGAGCCCTTAAAACACCATTGGGCGGGTTATTGGTCCCGAAGGATTGATAGAGAACATCGAATTGTTTACAAAGCAACAGACGATGCATTATACATTGTACAGTGTCGTTTCCAGTATTAGGATCAGAAGCCAATGGAGAGAATATGAGCATCGTTGAACAAAATCTGGATTCAGGTATTTTAACAATCACCTTAAATCGCCCCGAAAAATTAAACGCTATTAGCTCAGAGGTCTTGCATACTCTGGCTGAAATGTTTACTCATGCAAAAGACAACCCCGCTGTGAAAGGCATACTACTAACAGGCACCGGTAAAGCATTTTGTGCAGGTGCTGATATTAATCGGTTGGCGGAATGCAATGCACAAAGTGGTTATCAATTTGCGTGTTTTGGACAGGACGTATTTCGTCAGTTGGAAACCATGGGTAAACCGACGCTAGCCGCTATTAATGGGTATGCGTTTGGTGGTGGGTGTGAATTGGCTATGGCTGCAACGTTGCGTCTTGCCTCGAGTAACGCGCAATTTGGCCAGCCTGAAGTTAAGCTAGGAGTTATCCCTGGTTATGGTGGAACTCAGCGTCTGGCACGTTTGGTCGGCAAGGGTCGGGCAATGGATCTTTGCTTGACGGGTCGTTCTATAGATGCTCAAACCGCATTGAGTTGGGGGTTAGTGAGTGATGTTGTCGCACCGGATATGTTGATTGAAAAGAGCATGCAAATATTGAAAGGCATTTTGGCCATGGCACCCCAAGCCATTGCCGGAGTGATGGAGGTGATCGATCACGGTTACGATTTGTCATTAACCGATGCTTTGCATTTGGAGGCTGTGCATTTTGCCAAAGTCTGTGCCAGTCAGGACAAGATAGAAGGTGTTGCGGCTTTTCTTGAGAAACGCCAAGCCGTATTTAACGGATTATAATCATGACGAACGACGTCCTCTTTACTCGAGAAAATCATATTGGTTTGGTGACCTTGAATCGCCCACAAGCCCTGAATGCCTTGACGTTACCCATGATTCTCGCATTGCAGGTTCAGTTGCAAGCTTGGCAGGATGATAGTCATATTCATGCTGTGGTTGTGCGTGCTGCTGCCGGTGAACGAGCGTTTTGTGCTGGTGGTGATGTACGGGCTATCTATCATCATGGGCGTGAAAATAATCAGCAAAAAATGGAGTTTTTTAGGTCTGAGTACCGTTTAAATCAGTTTATTCATGATTTTGGTAAACCCTATATTGCCTTGATGGATGGGATAACCATGGGTGGCGGCGTCGGTATTTCCCTACATGGTTCACATCCTGTAGCCAGTGAGCGATTTCTGTTTGCCATGCCAGAGACAGGCATTGGGTTTTATCCTGATATCGGTGCAAGCCATCTGTTGACACGTTGTCCCGGACATTTCGGAGTGTACCTAGGTTTGACGGGCAGTCGATTGGGTGCTGCTGATGCGCAGGCGTTGGGTTTGGTGAAGTATATTATTGCAGGAGAGCAATTTTCTGACGTTTTGGAATCGCTGATTAAATGTGACTTATCACTGGATGCACATCAGGGTGTTGACAGGGTTTTACGTCAGTTTCTTATGCCCACTTTATCATTGAGTCTTGATGCGTTTGTCCCGTTCGTTGATTCATGTTTTCAACACACAACCATGGAATCTATCTTGGCTGCACTGAGTGAATATGATAATGACTGGCATCGGGAAACACACCGTGTTCTTACACTAAAAGCACCATTAAGCCTTAAAGTCACACTGGCTCAATTGCAAAAAGCTAAATCCCTGACCGTGGCTGAGTGCTTGGCGATGGATTATTGTTTGACGAGTCATTTTATGTGTGCCCCAGACTTTCATGAGGGGGTGCGTGCATTGCTTGTGGATAAGGATAATAATCCTCATTGGCAACCGAGGACGTTGGCAGAGGTGAGTGAGACAATGGTTGCGGAGTATTTTTTGTAATAGGGGCACTTTAAAGTATGTTTTATCTATCATTGATAGCAGTAGTTGTGTTGTCTTGGGCACTAACATGGTCAGTGCGACGTTACGCACTGGCTCGAAATATTATGGATTATCCCAATCATCGCAGTTCTCACGTTGTGTCAACACCCCGTGGTGGTGGTTTGGCCTTTGTCGCAGCATTTTTAATTACGGTTCCTTTTGTGGCACATCTGGGATTTGTGACGCAGACTGGAAGTTTGGCTTTGATTGGGGCAGGTCTATTCCTGGCTATTTTGGGACTGTTTGATGATTTCGGGCATATTGCAGCACACTGGCGTTTATTGGGTCATTTTTTCGCGTGTACTTTAGCCATTTTTTGGTTGGGAGGCATGCCCTCTATTACGTTCTTTGTATGGACATTACCGGCTAACTTTATCGCTGACGGTTTAGCCATTATTTATCTTGTCTGGTTGCTTAATTTATATAATTTTATGGATGGCATTGATGGGCTTGCTGGTGTTGAGGCGGTTAGTATTTGTCTGGGAGCTGCAGGCATATATTGGTTAAGTGGTCTTCCTGGTTTAATGGTTTTGCCGTTGTTTCTGGCGGCTTCTGTTGTGGGTTTTTTGTTTTGGAATTTTCCGCCCGCGCGCATTTTTATGGGGGATGCTGGCAGTAGCTTTTTGGGTTTTATACTTGGGGTATTGTCTATTCAAGCTGCTAGCATCAATAAGGCGTACTTTTGGAGTTGGCTCATCTTGCTCGGTGTTTTTATCGTCGACGCAACGTTCACATTGGCACGTCGTGCTTTTCATGGGGCTAAAATTTATGAGGCACACCGTAGTCATGCATATCAACAGGCTACGTCACTTTTTGGTGGGCATCTACCGGTTACTTTGTCTGTTCTCGTGATCAATGTACTGTGGTTGTTTCCTTTGGCTACTTTAGTGGGACTGGAATATGTTAATGGTCTTACAGGTTTATTGATTGCTTATGTTCCACTGGTTGCAATGGCAATTCAATTCAAGGCAGGTCAAATCAAAGCGTAATTACTCGCTCCGTGGCAAGGTGCAGCTATATCACAATCCGAGTAGTTGCGATTTTTTAACATAATCCTAGAAAAAGCAGTTGAATCTACTCCGATGGCCTACTGCACTGATTCATCAAGACTTTTCGATGATTTTTTACTTCACCGTATGGGTGATACGGTTTCAGCAAAAAATCATCGAAAAGTCTTGATGAATCAGCACATTAGACCATCTCGCTACGATTCAACTGCTTTTTCTAGGATAATAAATTTGTCTCTTAAGGTTTAGTTAAGAAATATCCTGTATAATGGCGACTGACACCGCTACATGTGATTTTTATTTATTCAAACTGTAGTTGTCTGAATCGCCATGGATGCCGTCTATGGACTTAAGGCGACCGCTAAGTTAGGGAGATTTAATAATGTTAATTTTAACTCGGCGTATTGGCGAGACACTAATTATTGGTGATGATGTAAATATTACCGTTTTGGGTGTTAAAGGCAATCAAGTTCGGTTGGGTATTAATGCACCAAAAGATGTTTCTGTTCATCGCGAAGAAATTTATTTGCGTATACAACAAGAAAAACAAGGTACAGAAGCTGACGAAGAAGAAAACGTATAATAATCGCAATTCCGGATTGTTTCTGGATGTAGGGTGGGCAAAGGAGCGGGAGCGACGTGCCCACAGTACAATGCCCACCCTACAGTTGTTTTGTTACCATCCGCAACGATGTATCCCCTGAAGACAGATAATGCGTTACACCCATCTTATCAATTAATATTAGTTGTCCTGCTTCATTAACACCATTTGCTTGTCCACTTAAAGATCCTGTCGGTTGTGATACGGTAATCAGTTGGCCGTGTAAATAATCTGCTTGTTGCCAGATTGGGATGAATGAAGAAAATCCTTTGGTTATAAACTGTTGTAAATATTGATCTAGCCAGATAATTAATTTGGCAATTAGCGGGTTGCGATCAAAGTGGGTACCGGTTATTTCATATAAAGAACAGCAGGGATAATCGCGCAAAGCGAGTTTATTTATTGGGGAGTTTACATTTAATCCAATACCTATCACCACATCAGTACCAACATCACGTTCACCTATCACCTCAATCAAACTGCCACACAATTTTTGGTTTTTCCAAATCAGATCATTCGGCCATTTTATACGTACATCTTCACAGATGTCAGCATCATTCAATGCAGCTAATATCGCCATACTCACGACTAAACCCAAACCGGATAGCTGTGAGATATCGCAGTCAAAATGCCATCGGAGTGAAAAGTAGATGTTTTCTCCAAAAGGTGAGTGCCATGATCGACCAAACCGACCACGTCCCTTGGTTTGTGTTTCAGCACAACACACCTCGATAGAGTCGTTTGCGGGTAAGTCTTTCAAAAACTGATTGGTAGAATCAACAGAATCCAGTACGTGGATACGTATTGGCTTGTTGAAGGCGGCGGACTTAAGGTTCTGTTGAATCATGGATTCGTTGAGCAATGTTATTCTCCAGTAAGGATACGTACCTAATCTCGGTTATTGCAGGATTATAACAAAGTGCCGCGCAACAGCTAACCTGTGGTTGAAACGAAATCATTTGCCATGCTTGCTCATGAAGCGAATCAAAAACAGGTTGATTTGTTGAGGGCAGGGCAGGTACATCAAATTGTTGAGTAGGGTAGGATAGTCCAAGACCACATGCTTTAATCAGCGCCTCTTTTTGTGCCCACATATGAAAAAAAGCTAATGGCTTTAATCCGGTTGGTGCGGCATTTAGTGCTTGGTTTTCAGCGAACGAAAACATGTGACTGCCAATTCCTTCATACGGTCGTGCTGCAAAAAATTCCAAATCTACACCCAGAGGATAATCACTACCCACTGCAAGCAGTGCCATATCACCTGAATGACTCAAATTAAATTGCAGCTCTGGTGCGTTAACCAGCAAAGGCTTGCCGTATTGATTGTGATCAAATACAAGGCTCCCCGCTGGCACGGAACAATAACGGGCAAGAATGAGGCGCAGCATCGCACGGGCTATGGTAAAACGCCGCTGATGCCGGCTAAAATGATAACGTTGAGCGCGCGTGAGCTCGTCTGGGGCAAGCAGGGAACTCGCTTCTGGACATTCAGTATGCAAAGGGTATTGCCAGATATCGATGCGAGTATTTTTCAACAAGCAGTCATCAAAGTCGAGCAGGTTAAAGGTGTCCTTCATGCTATAATCGTCTGAATTGTGGCATCAAATAACAGTTGCGGTTATTATAGTGTACTTTGGTCAAAAGTGTAGACAACGGATAACAAATGAGCCGACAATTTTTGGATTTTGAACAGCCTATTGAAGAGTTAAACCAGAAAATTCAAGCACTGCGCATGGTAGGGCATGATAATACGATTAATTTAAGCGAGGAAATTACGCGCCTTGAAGCCAAATCAAAGGAGCTAACGACCCAAGTCTTTTCACGCTTGACTCCTTGGCAAGTCGCACAACTGGCACGGCACCCGTTGCGACCCCAAACAACAGACTATATCGAGCATATGTTTACCGATTTTCAGGAAATGCACGGTGACCGTCATTCTTCCGCAGCTCCGGCGATCATTGGTGGTATGGCACGCTTTAATGGTGAACCTGTTATGTTGCTTGGTCATCAAAAGGGCAAGCGGACCAAAGAGAAGGTATATCGTAATTTTGGTATGGCACGTCCTGAAGAATACCGAAAAGCCCTGCGTTTGATGAAAATGGCGGAAAAATTTAAAATCCCTATTTTTACGTTTATTGATACTGCAGGTGCATACCCTGGTATTGGTGCTGAAGAACGCAATCAATCGGAAGCTATTGCACGCAACCTGATTGAAATGTTCAAGTTGGAGACGCCTGTGATTTGTACCGTGACAGGTGAAGCAGGTTCCGGGGGTGCATTGGCAATTGGGGTGGGTGATCGGGTCATTATGTTGCAGTATGCGATTTATTCCGTGATTTCACCTGAGGGTTGTGCATCTATTTTATGGAAAGATCCAGCCAAGGCCAGTGAGGCTGCAGGTGCTATGGGGATCACTGCCGAAAAAATTCTTAACTATGAACTGGTTGATCTGGTTGTTGATGAACCATTGGGTGGTGCGCATCGGAATGTTGTTGAGATGACCGCCACCTTGAAATCTGTTTTGGCTACCGAACTACATCAGCTCCAGTCGTTGTCTACCCGTGAGCTGCTCGATCGTCGTTATAATAAGTTTATGGCCATGGGGGCATGTGACTGATTCTTTGTTTGATGCTGACTGGCTAACTCAACTAGCCAGTTATCATACGTTGTGGGTTGGATTTAGTGGAGGCCTGGATTCTACTGTGCTCTTGCATAGTCTGGCATGCCAGCCCGCACTGGTCAGTAAATTATCTGCAGTACACGTTCATCATGGTTTAAGCCCTAACGCTGATGCATGGCTTGAGCATTGTCAGACAGTGTGTGCGTCTTTATCGATTCCATTGATTGTACGTTTTGTTGAGTTTGATCAACGATCCAATATTGAAGAGCATGCACGGAAGGCACGTTATGAGGCTTTCGCGGCTCTAATGGGTGAGAATGACGGTTTATTGTTAGCACATCATGCAGATGATCAAGCTGAAACGTTGCTCCTGCAAATATTACGTGGAGCTGGAGTGGATGGCCTAGCTGCAATGCCAGTGGTTAAACCTCTGGGCTTCGGTGAGTTGGTCAGGCCATTTCTACATCATTCACGCGCTTCACTGGAAGCGTATGCTGGTTTGCATCAATTGAACTGGATAGATGATGAAAGTAATCAGGACAGTGCATTTTCACGCAATTATCTGCGTAATCAAGTAATGCCATTGTTGCGCGCACGCTGGCCAAGTGTTGCTACTAGTCTGGCACGTACGGCCACACATTGCCAACAAGCCAAAATCAATTTGCAGGCATTGGCGGACTTGGATTGTGCTGAACTGGCGACCGATACATTGTCCATGAGTGCCTTAAAAATACGTGATCATGCCCGTCTCGCTAACGTCTTGCGTATCTGGCTGAGCAATAATCAGGTGAGACTACCATCCACCCCTACATTTAATCGGATAATTAATGAAGTTATCCTTGCGAGCAAGGATGCAATGCCGTGTGTTGAGTGGGATGGGATTAGTGTACGGCGTTATCAAGATACGCTGTATATATTGAAAAACGCCTATCACCCCTTGTGGGCAAACATCGGGAAAGAACTTTGCACAGACAACCCCTCATCCGCCCTTCGGGCACCTTCTCCCCATGTCTGGGGAGAAGGGAATAAGGAAGGAAGTTCTTTAGAAGAGACTGTTTCGCGCGCGATCTCCATGGAATGGCCACAGTTTCCAGCTCCGTTGCTATTGGGTGAGGGTAGTTTGTGCGCAACTTCGGTGGATAAAGGTTTGCACGTACCTGCCGGAAGTCGAGTGCAGGTTCGGTTTCGGGCTGGCGGTGAACTATTTTCATGGCACGGGCAAACCAAAACGCTCAAGAAATTATTGCAGGAATGGCATGTACCGCCCTGGCAGCGTGATAGGGTGCCTCTAATATACGTTGATGATGAGTTGGCTGCAGTGGTGGGGTTTGGAGTTAGCGATCGGTTTTATGAGGTTAACTTGAGCTATACTTACCACATTGAGTTACTCTTGTAGGTTGGGCCTTGGCTCAACAACTCAACAACTCTGGCTCAGTGCATAAACCCGTTGGGCCAAGACCCAACCTACATTAGGAGATTTTATGTCTCAACCATTAATCAATATAACGCAAAAGCACGCCTACACGTTCGCCTTTTTTTTAGTTCTTTATGAGTTCCTGACCTACATTGCCAATGATATGATCATGCCAGGAATGATTAATGTGGTCGCATCTTTTCATGGGCCAGAATCAGCCATTGCCTCCTCATTAACAGCTTATGTATTAGGCGGAGCAAGTTTGCAGTTATTTCTTGGACCTCTTTCAGACCGCTATGGACGTCGACCTGTGATGATCTTCGGTGCATGCTTCTTTTTTCTATGTACAGTTTTAATCGCATGTTCTAACTCAATTGACCAATTTCTGGCCGCGCGATTTTTTCAAGGCATGGGACTGTGCTTTATTTGCGTGATAGGTTACGCCACCCTGCAAGAAATTTTTGCAGAAATGGATGCAATCCGTTTGATTTCAATCATGGCCAATGTTTCCATCACCGCTCCTTTGCTGGGGCCGCTACTGGGTGCTGTGTTTATCCATTATTTTAGTTGGCGCATTATTTTTGTCATTATCGCCACATTGGCTCTCATGGTTCTTTGGGGTTTGTGGCGATTTATGCCCGAGCCACTGGGTCAAATCAAGCGTGATGGGGAGAAAATAAAGGTCACGCCTTTGTCAGCCAGAGTCATTGCCGCGAATTACAAAGCCTTGTTAAAGAATCGATCGTTTATGCTGGGTTCGTTTGCTCTGGGGTTATTATGCCTGCCCTGTGTTGCCTGGATAGGACTAGCACCGGTAATTCTAGTGCTGGATGCAAAACTCTCCATGATTCAATATGGTTTATGGTTAAGAATTTTTTCGGCAGTGATCCCCATAGCACCTGCAGCCTCACTGGCCTTGGCTGGATCTTTCCATAAAATAGATGCACAACCCT
>JABDAB010000039.1:0-2000 GCA_013289415.1 Gammaproteobacteria bacterium | reverse complement strand
ATTCAATATGGTTTATGGCAAATTCCTGTGTTTGGTGCCTACGCTCTGGGGAATATATGTTTACACCGGATGACGCATCACCTCAGCATTAAAAACCTGGTATGGATTGGCTCCATTATCGCCACCATTGGTTTGTTAGGTATGATTATTTTGCCCATGTTAACAGATAGCTATTATATATGGCTGATGCCTGGGTTGATCATCTATTTCATGGGATCGGGTATTGCCACAGCACCCCTGAATCGATTTATTCTTTTCTCTACAAATGTCAGCAAGGGAACGACGTCAGCATTAATCAGTATGATCACCATGACCATTCAGGGACTAGGTATTGAAGCCTCTAATTTTTTGTATTTATCGCATAGCAATCATATATTTGGTTTTGGTTGTGCGTTAACCGGAGTGGTTTGTATAGCATTATGGGGTGGGGCAGTTTATTCTACGGAACATTCAGGGTAACTTTATTTTGTCTGGCTCCCTAAAGTTGATAAACTGGTCTTAAACTGGTTTAAATTACGAAATAAAAAAGGGGGGGCATGCAAACAATGGGCGCTTTTGAAGCAAAAACACATTTTTCATCACTGCTCAAACAAGTTCAGCATGGTGAGGAATTTACTATTGTGACAAAAACTGTCGCAATACTTGGTATTGTGACGGAATTATGCTAGTTTCACTAAAAACAGATAGAATTTGTCGCAATACTGGGGGGGTTATGGCTTCAAACAAAACAGTTGAACTGGAACCACTTATTTTAAAACTTCTCCATGATAAAACCGAAATCAGTCTTCAGGATATTGCTCGTGAAGCTGGACTGTTGGTTAGCTCAGCGACCAGCCGTCGCGCTATTCAACGGGTTATTGCCAGGCTGATTGAAAGTGAGATCCTTCAGGCGCAAGGTAATGCCCGTGCGCGCACCTATATTTCCGGAAACCTGATTAATAATACGACTCCTGTAACTTCCATAGAAAAACCATTCACAGGCATATCTCTTTCTGATTCCTCCTTAAAACTTCTTGAATATGTTTCAAAACCTGTTCAAGCGAGAAAACCTGTTGGATATAATCAGGATTTTTTAAAACGCTACGATCCTGAGAGAACCCCCTATCTTAGCCACTCACTACGAGAGGAGCTTATTGGAGTCGGAAATGTGGAAAGTGTAGAGCGGATAGGAGGCACTTACGCGCGTAATATTTTAAATCGTCTGCTCATTGATTTATCATGGAACTCAAGTCGTCTTGAAGGGAATACATACTCATTACTGGAAACCAAAAGACTCATTGAACTGGGTGAAAATGCAGCAGGAAAAGATGCCACAGAAGCGCAGATGATTCTCAATCACAAAGATGCGATTGAATACATTGTTGAGTCTGCCCTTGAGATAAAAATAACCTCACATGAGGTTTGCAGTATTCATGCGCTTTTGTCAGAAAATCTTTTAGGTGATCCCGGCGCTTCAGGACGCGTGCGAAATCTTGCTGTTGGAATTTCGGGAACCACCTATCTCCCGCTTGATAATCCCCATGTTCTGAGAGAATGTTTTGATATTTTTATTAAAAAATTGAATATGATTGAAGATCCATTTGAACAATCTTTTTTTGCATTGGTGCAGTTGTCGTATATGCAGGCATTTGAAGACGTAAATAAAAGAACCGCGCGACTTGTGGCTAATATCCCTTTGATTAAACGTAATTTAAATCCGTTGTCTTTTATTGATGTCAATCAAACGGATTATATGATGTCTTTGCTGGCTGTTTACGAAAAAAACGATGTGAGTCTTTTACGAGATCTCTATGTCTGGGCGTACAAACGTTCAGCTCAGCGCTATTCTGCGATGCAACAGTCAATGGGAGAGCCTAATCTGTTCAAAATGAAGCACAGGGATATCATTCAAGATATTGTTAGATCAATTATTCTTGAAAAAGTAACGGGTCAGCAGGTCGTTTCAACTCTTAAACGCTTGATAGACACATTAAATCTTCCCGTTCATGATTCAGAACTGA
>JABDAB010000038.1 GCA_013289415.1 Gammaproteobacteria bacterium | reverse complement strand
GGTATACCTTCTTTTACTGAGTATAATTTGATCTATTGATTGTTTTATGATCATTTGATACCATATCAATCCTATTGATATTTATTTAAGCAGGTAATTAAACGTGAAAAAAATTATATTGGCATTAATGTGTATGGTTAGTTTTAATAGCTTTGCTTACGCATTTAATACAACAATCCAACTCGGTAAAGGTGAAATAAAAGAATTTACTGTCTCCGGTCTTTATGGACAATTTACATACAATATGAGATGTAAATTAACGGTAAATCTTGCTGATGTCCCACTACATCCTGGTTATATTAGCACTGCTTATATCTTAATCAGTCATGTTAATGGTGTTAGCAATTCAATACAGAAACCTTTTGGGTGCAGTAGGGCTGTGACTAGCTATGGTACTATTTTGCAATGCTCTAATACGGAGCTTATGTTTTTAGTCCGAAATGGCGATACATTCCAGTTCATAAATAAGCCAGATATTCCCTTTATCATTAACTGTACTACTGACTAATTTTTTACTAAATCGCGCACCATAAAACAGTGCGCTCTCCATTTAAAATAAACCCAAAAACCACCATCATTTCATCTTTCCGCTATGGTGTTCGAGTAACTTTTGATTACTGATTAGCGTGTCGAGTAACACGGTCTTTTCTTTCGTGGCGGCTTCAGGCTGCTTATGCAAAAACTCATTCTGTTTGTGCTTCTCGGCCAGCATTGCTTGTAGGGTTCATAGCTGTGAACCATCACCGGTATTATGCGCATGCCATGAAAACCACGGTAAAAATCCACTCAATCTAATTGATCAATAATGAAAAGCCGTACAGGATAAATCTCACGTTCATTACAGCCAAAAAAGATCACGCATAGAGGGTGATTTATGATTTATTTGGTTACATTCGGCTCCATTAAGACTTATAATTATACTTTAATTTACGATAAATTAAGGGTTAATATTGATGACATTAACAGCCATAGAACAAGCACGAATAACCATACAAAATCGAATCGAAACCGGCCTTCCAGCGTACAGAAATCCAATCGAAAAACATAACGAAAACCCTGCGTCTTTACGCTGCGCCATTAACGCCAAGTGTTATGAATGCGTAGGCGCGGGACAAGATGCAAATTACAGGGATTCAATACGAACTTGCACCAGTTATAGTTGTCCACTTTATACAGTCAGGCCGTTCATTAAGCCTCTCAATTAAAGCTCATTCTAACGCCGCCAATGATTGCTCATGACTTACTACATTGATGGTTGCATCGTGCTGAACACGCTCACCGTAAGCTCTAGGTAGGAGCTTTGAAGCCAACCACTTGCGAGTATCGATCCTCAGTCGTTTGTCAGCAATAAACCCCGCGTCGTGTCTCGTATTACCATCCGTATCAGTAAATGTAAGCGATTCGCTTGCAATATCATCGATAGACTCGGCCAACAAATCAGCCTGCAATAATTTAGCCCTCGCGTATTGGGCGGAAAATTCGGGGTGTTTATAACGCCATTCATTCACGGTATCCTTGTTCGGCATGTCGTCATACTTAGCACAAAGCCGTGTTAATCCTATGTCGTGCGTTGCTACTCGTGCGCAAATTAAGTCGGCTAATTTTTGTGTGTAATTTGTTGGCCTACCTATTTTTTCCCCTTTAAGTATTGTCATATTATTCACTCCTCGATTCAGGCTTGCCAGAGTAATTCGGCATACCTAGCCCCACCCAATATTGAATGTGTAATTTTAACGCTTCTAATGGAGTATTACCATCGACCAGCTCGTGCTCATCCTCTACTGACAGAAAGCAGTCAATAACCTCTTGTGCAGTGACGGGTAAGTCTCCACAGCCCTGTTCTACAAATTCATGCAAGTTGTATTTTTGCGCGGGTTCATTAAGGCCAGCTACTGCTACAGTTGCTAATCCTGCTAATGTTCTGGCTGTCAACGGTATAACATTAGCAGATGTAGCAAGATTAGCAGTGGTGATCCTTTGCTGAATTTCTTTTTTAAGTTTCAAAATGCTCATCTTTAACCTTCATCATTGAGTAATGCTGGATTCACATCGACGCAGCTTTTTTTAGCATCGGTGTTTAATCTTGCTCGGCCAAGTTCTTGCAATTCATTCATAGCTGCTTTAATAGCTACGATTTTTCTCAAACCGGAAGGACCATATTGTTGCACCTCACGAGTGAGTACTTTACTTACGTTGTGTTTTCGGCAATAGGAAACCAACCAAGTCTCCAAACGTGCTGCATTGGATAACTCTACTGGCAATGCTAACTCTCCAAAAAATCGTTTAGATTCGTTTAAATGCCATAATACAATTAGACTGGCTCCATTAAGTGTCTCTTCTCCTACATCATTATCCATGCCATATTCAATGAGATTAAATAAAGCCGCCAATCGCGCAACATTATCAGCAGCTTTTGCAGCAACGTCACGAACGTCGTATAACTCACCGCTAGGATGCAATTCACTTTCAATTCCGTCGTAAAACTTAACCCAGGCTAATTTTGCTAAAGTTGCTAATGAAATTAGTTTCGGTGTCAGTATTCCGCTCTCATCAACAGGGGGAGTTGAGCTCAAAATAGTAGAGATACGCTGATTAAACCTGTCTAAACACGGCCAATTTTCTGGTGCCTCAGTAAATTTTCGGCTCCCCTGAGTTGATTCAGGACATGAAAATAACACTCGAGCAAAAAATCCGGTTCCACGCGCTAAATCACCTAGTTGTGAAATAAACGCCTTAATTGTTATCTCTTGGATCTGTATAGCCATTGTCAGGCGAACTTCTTGAGATCCAAATGATTCGGAAGTGCGCCGATCCGTTGCTATGCCTTTTCCGTCCCAGCCTTGATTATAAGTGGAGAGATTTCGCATTACTGAGTCTTTACCCATGCCATGGGAACCAAATACAATACCTCCTTCACTTGATACAATCCCCGCGGATGGCCAGACAGCAGCCAAATTGTATTTCAATGATTCTGGTGTTACATCACTATAGATAAGTTTGGGTATTTTGGGAGGTTGTGGCTTACTATATTCAAGATTCAGCAAATCTGATTCTTCTTCTTGTGTCTCCTGACCTTTACCAGCCAGTTTGCGGATCTCGGCTTTTATTCCATCACTCTTAGCCTGCCATGCCGTCAATTTTGCATTATACTCTTTGACTAATGGCTTTGCTGCTTCAATCGCTTTAGCTTCATAATCATAGATTGCTTTCGTGAAAAATCCATCGCAAGTTGATTTCCGTTCGCCTGAATCTGCAATTGTAATCAGAAATAAACTTATTGGCCCACAAAGCTTATCAGCACGCTTTATATCAACATACGTTTGACAAGCTAATGAAATTGCACCAAGTGCTGATGCAGCAACTAACGCAATAGGGGCTTGTGTAAATGCCTGCACTTCAATTACCGCTGCACGTATTGTTTCTGGTAAAGCATCCAATGGGTATGGATCTTGTGGTATTTTCGTAGTCAATGGTAATGGCTCTGGCCACTCTTCGCTCAGATCCGCACAATCCGAGATAATAATAGGCCTCGTTTGATCAATACAATATCGGACCGCATCCAATCCTTTAATTTTAAACATATCATTAAAATCTGTTGCCCACTCTGGACGGTTTTCACCGAACTCTGGAATCGCGAGCATACCGTTCACCGCGCTTGCTGCTGCCTTGGCTTTTGTTAAACCGGGATTGCCATCAGTCTTATAGTCATCATCAGCACACAAGATCAAAGGTAGGATCGGGAATTTCCTGCGCATAGCCTTTGCCACGGCTAGTAAGTTCCCCGCATTGAATGCAACGGCTACTGGATAACCTGTAGACTCGTGAATAGCGGCAGACGTTGCAAAACCCTCAGCGATACATAATGCTGGCGCAGCTTTGATTGTACCAATACTAAAATAGCAATCGGTAACGCGTCCACCCGGTAGAAAGCGTTTTTCACCATCATTGTTGATAAATTGTAGTGAATGGATTGCCTTATTTTCATCCCATAATGGAATAAGGAGCGCTCCCTTATACATTTTCAATCCATTAGCTTTAACCTGTTTCTTTATCAAATAGGGGTGATCATCAGTAGCGAGCTGAGCTTTATTCCAAATTGATTCTGCTGTAGTTCGTGCTTCAAATTTACGCAATATATCTTCTGCCTCGCGTTCACGCCGAATGATATCTAGCTTAGCGCGATGTGCTGCTTCCTCAGTAGAGGTAAGAGATCGGTTAATATCTGCTCGCCAGCATCGACTTACCCCCGTTCGCCAATCACCAAAGCAACCAGCAGGTATGTCGCCCCCGTGCAAAACATACCAGCCAGCCTCATTATTCTGTTTCCCGTTGCTTGAAAATCGCCGTAGTTTACCGTCAGCTTCGATCAAGTCTGGAGGTGTTATATCAGCAGCTTTAATTGCATTATGAAATTGCTCGATAAAATTATGCATGTTTTAACCCCAACCACCGGATTAGCAAATCAGCTAGCTTGCTCGGTATTATTCTCCGTACAGCTAGCGAAACAATGACGATTTTAGTCCCGGATGCTATTCTATTTGAATCAGGTTCGGGATGTTTTTTTGGGGGCGAAATTGATTGATTTATCATTGGCACTTTCATATCATTCAACTCGTATGATTGATGTCGGATGCCGCTGGTTTCCCAAGAGCAGCGGCATCTACTTTTCTTAGGCATGCTGTTTGTCCTTTTGATTGACACTGGTGCTTTGTTGCAAACCAAATCCAGCAAACCACTCATCCGTTTCTTTGATCGGGTACAGTATTTTTCCACCGTTTATTTTGCTAAATTTTGGACCGGTACCTTTCCAACGCTCCCTTTGGAACCATTGGCGTGAATACCCATAACGGGACGATGCTTCTGTTTCGGTTAGATAGATTTTCTGATTATCATTCATTCTTTGACCCTTAATAAATTGGTTGTTACTCTTTGAAATCTAATGAAATCAAGAGGATTCAAAATATAAAGGAATCAAATGAACTAATCGCACACCAAGTTTCTGCTAAAAATTGAGAGAAACTTGGTGTTAATGGGCTTAGGCTTCGGATCGAGGTTGTATGGATACAAGCTGTGTAAAATAAAAATCAAATAGTGATTGACCTACCTCATGGTGTTTGTTTTTTATGCCTAAAATGGTTTTTTGAATATGTTTACCTAGTGCAGTGGATGACTCGGCTAAGCAAATTACAAAAGGATTGTCATCTTTGTTCTTTGGATAGAGCTGATCATATTTGCTCTTGATCATCAATAATACAGTTCGGACAAAATCAAGGAATTGTCCTGTGTAACGAAGTGAACCATGCTTTCTATCTTGATGGAAATTGTCGCTCACACTTTTGTTTGTAACTTCTTCATAAATTGGAATAAGATAGGAAATTAAGCAAGGTATTGCTTGTAGTGAATTATTACCAGTTTTTTTCCCTGAACTCTTTTTTATATGCTGCAATGTAATTGGCAGTGCCACATTTAGCATTTGGCATGCCTCATATAATCCATCTAATGACAGCCTTGTGTTTACTTCCTTACCCCATGGAGAATAAAGATTTATATGTTGCCATGTCTCATAGCCATATTGATTTAGAAGAGTATCGATATATTCTAATAGGTGTGAACTATGATGCTGGATTTTTTTTATTAAACTTAACTCATCAGTTTTTCCAGGGGTTAGTGTATTAATGGAAGGATAAAAAGAGCCAAGATATGAAATAATGTTGTTCATCAACTCAAGAAATCGACCAACTGTAATGTGCATATCATCCCTAAAAACACTTTGTATTATTAGATCAATATCATTTTCATTAAAGCAGTCCACAAAAAAAGGATCCGCAGCCTTCCGTATAAATAGTCGTGTTTTTTTTATGCAATCAGTCATTATTATTCTCTTCGATATGCTTTTGACGGATATCAAGATAATTTTGTTGAGTGCTGATTTTTTTCTCTGATTTTTTTTCTAAATCCTTACGCGCGTTGCCAGCCACTTTACCGCCGGCTAGTGCCGCCTTTTTGTTCTCATTAAAGCCTTGAGCATCCTTGTTACGTGCAATTTCAGTAGTTGATGCCTCACCAAGCATGGTAAAAATTAATTCGAGATCGGTCATATGATCACGCAGGTTCTCTCGAGTCAAACCTTTCAGGTCTTTGTATTCGGTGGGAGTCATACCAAACGTGGCTTTAGATATTTCCGCTGTGAGAATGGCATACTCTTTATTGCTACCCACGTCGCGGTTTCTCCATTCCTCAGTTAATTCGCTGCGCACCTGAATGCCGCGCATTCGTTTTTCAATCCAAGCATCGTTATAGCCTTTCGATTTATAGATCTCGCGTGCACGATCAGATGCCAACTCAGGATTATCGATTTCCTGCACACGTTCGTAGCCTACTTTAGCCAGCCAGCGCTTGAATGGTTCGGCTTTGGGCGAAGGGATTGATTGAATGATACGGAATAAGCCTTCTGTATTAGCGCAGTCAGTTTCTCTCATTTTTCCGTCAGTGGCTTCGAGTTTCAACTGTCGACAAAATGTCGACAGTTCACTGGCGTCTTCTTCGCCCACTCTCACTTTCATTTTGTACCAATAGTCTCTTGGATTGGTGCTATCTGTTAACGTTTGGATCACATCGATGACAGAGAACCACCACGCGTCATCCAGAAAAACCCGGCGAATTTTGTGATCACTAAAAACAACAACATGACTTTCTGGTGTTGTGGGGGTATTCATTGCTTGTTCTCCTTTTAATGGTTGGTGGCTATGCTCTAACTAATGCGTGATCTATAGGTTGGATTGCAATTACATCTGCTGATGGTACTACGCCCATGCACTTCAAAAGGTAATCAGAGATCTGTTGCATGGGCTTTCTGAGTCTCTCAACGTCCATAACAATATAACCGGCAGTAACATCATTATTCATTCGATGATTAAGTAGTCGCTTCAATGAGTAGGCTGAGATATCAAGGCTCTCAGCAGCCGTTATAAACGTCCTTCTTGCATCATGCACAGTAAACGGAACCCCAGATAATTCAGCCACCTTCAGCATTGCCTTGCGTGGCTCCATAATGTGACCTGATTTGCTAGCTGCCGGGAATACAAAACATCCGTTGGTCGCAGCTCTTCGACGTAGGAATAGCGCGTAAATATAATCACTCATCGTAAGGGAATGATCATCTCTGTTTTTTGTATCACGCAATGTGAACGTTTTAGCGGTGAAATCCACATCAGCCCACGCCAATGAACAAGCCTCTGTACGCCTCATGCCTGAAAAAATCACCAATAAAAAATAATCTTGCCACATAGAGGCTGAGCTAATTGAGTAATGCTCGGATAATCTCATTAATCCTTTGTACCAATCTTCTAATTGATGACTTTTTATAACGCTCTGCCTTCGTTCAACCCGGTACCAACTGCGGGTGTGAGACAATCGTTTCACTGGGTTTTCCAGAATAATGTCTTTGCCATCGACCGTTTGATATTCATTGATGGCATAGTTAAAAATGGCACGTAAAAGCCGCATTGCTAAATTGGCTCGTGCTTCGCTATTGCTTTCACCATAGGCGGTGTGGCGTTTAACAATCATATCCTTGTTGATATTCGATAAAGACTTGTCTAGCCAATCAGGAACCACTTGCTTTAAAACGCGTTCATAATCATTGATGGTAGTTAGCTTGAGGTTTTTCCGAGCCGTCTTATAGTCATCAAACGCCTTCTGTAATGTCGTCCCTTTCATTTTTTTTGCTTTTTTCTCGGCCATCGGATCAATGCCTGTGACCATTTTACCCAGTAATACTTGTGCTTCCTTACGTGCCTGTTCTGTGGTCATCTCCGGGTAATGAGCAATGGTCATGCGCTTTAGCGTACCATTCACCAATTTTTCGACAAAAAATGCTTTAGTGCCACCAGAGGTCACCCTTAAACCAAACCCCTTTAGCTTATCATCGTAATAGCGTTTTTGTTCGGTGCGCCCTTCTTTAACTTTGACAGGAACCGGTACCTTATCCACGAACGTTTTGGTGATATTCATCATTACCTTGTGTCGAACATGTGTCGAACTATAGAATAAAAAGGATTAGTAAACATTAGGATGCATTATATAGGTGATGACGTTGATATCAATAGGTTTTTACAAAGAATTAATAAAGATTAAAAACGATTACAAAGCGTAGAATTAGAATTGAAAATCCTCGTGTCGGTGGTTCGATTCCGCCTCTGGCCACCATTTTTCACCATGTTAATCAGCAAGTTACACTCAGCCCATCAAATTCAACATAAGTTCATGTAGACACAATTTAGACGTTTAAATCTCAAACCGCCACATACAAGCAATCTCATCTTTCCATTTATCAAGCGTTTTACGGGTCACTTAATTGTGTTCTAAAATCTTATCATGCGCGAATATTATTTATAGTGGTTTTAATTTATTCTTTTTCGTGTAAAATGGGCGCTCGCTAAAAAATGGTATGCTTATGTTACGAAAAATATTGGCCTGTTTATTCTGCACTATATTACTGATAGATCTAACAGCTTGTGCAACTACATCCCAGCAAGGTGAAGGTGTTGTTATTTCAGAAAAGAAACTCAACCATTTGACACTGGAAGCTGGAGACAAAACGATCGAGGCAGCAGTAGTAGGTGGGAAGGTAGGCATGGTTGGTGGAGCAGTAATCGGTGGTCTCATTGGTTTGATGCCCGGTCTAATGTCTGGTAGTGCAGCGGGTCTTGTTATTTGCTCTGCCGTAGGTGGTGTTGTGGGAGCAGGATTATTTGGATTAACAGGTGGAGTCCTTGGCGGCACGGTAGGTTACGTCGGTGATTTGGCCACACAAAATGCACCAGAATATGAATTTAAAGTCAGGGCATTCAAGGATTCTCGAGTTATTACAATAATACAACATTCTGGTGTTATTCCAGTGAATAGCCATGTGTTGATTCTGGAAAAAAATGGCGAGCTTTTAATCAAACGGGTTAGATAGAGGCGATTGGGTCACGTCTTGATCTTCGCCAAGGACACGCGTCCTGAATACATATAACCTCATTAAATCCCCGTCCTAATTGCTGCGTCACTGAGGATTTATCCACAGTGACGCAGCAATTTACTCGTAAATTTAATCAATAAAAACAACCAATTAACCCATATTTTTCAATCCTGCGCCACGCGATTATACAAATAATATATAATATTTGTATATTATTTGTCCCTTGTAACAGCACCGCCAATTTGATAATTTATACATCTGGCAACATGCCACTCACAAAAACCCTGCTTTCTGGCAGCCCGCAGTACAACTTTATATAGGTCATGGAGAACAAACACTATAAATTCAAACCGGGGTAACCATGCGACAACTTTCATTAAGACAAGAAGCCAATCTTTATTTGCAAAGTAATCAAGATAGTCCTCGCGAAAGGAAATATCGTCGTTATGTCATTCTTAAAATGATTGAAGGCTTGTTTATTACAGGAAAAGTACCACCGCACTGGAAGGCAATAAACGCCACGCACATCCAGCTTTTGGTCGATCATTGGCATAAACAGAAAATCAAAGCATCCACCATGATGAATTACATGACTATCATCAGAAAGTTTTTGCTCGACATTGGCAATGGCGCAACCGATATTGATAATCGATCGTTGGGGATTATCGTTAGCAAACCATTAAAAAAACCGAAAAAAATTCCGTTGGAAAAGTGGCAAAAAATAGACGAGCCCGTTGCAAAATTGCTTTTGAACCTGCAAATTCATTTTGGATTGACGTTGAGTGAGGCCATGCGGCTTATACCTGGGGTTCACGTTCGGGAAAATAAATTATGGTTAACGCGAGAAATTACATTCAATAGCATGGATAGATACGTGCCTGTTCGTTCTGATGAACAGGAGGACATCATTAATGAATTTAATGATGTCACTCGAAACCAGCGTACCCTCATCGAGTTACATGGGCATAGAGCCCTGTGTTTTACGTGGAGTAAGGCGTTAAAATCGTTAAGAATACCGGTGAAAAAATCCTGTCGTTATCTTTATGCCCAAGTAACCCATAAACAGTTAACCCCAACTTATGGAAATGACGAATTAACCAGATTGTTAATGAATGAAATGGGGTTGAAATCACGCACTGCTGTGTGGAATTACCTGCATAACGAGTAAATAATGATGGGACAAATGGGACTTGCGGGGCAGCCGCGCCACGACTGAATTATCACCGTCCCCACATCACTGGATTGATGTGGGGCACATGGGACAAAACATGCAAAAACGCAACCATTCGAATGAATGTATATTGCGCCCTTGGAAATTCCTGCGGGAGAGGATGAAAATGACCCGCTCGAAATTGTGGTTTGCATAAACCTTTATTCCCCACCCCAAATTTTATCCGTAAAGACATACAACCGCGGTGTACCCACACCTTTTATTCTTGGCTTGTGTGAGGCTTTGCCATCAGAAGCCGGTTTCAGCCAACCGGCTTGCAATAATATCTTCGTTACCATGCGCTGATCGAATCCTTTACAGAGTTCGTTTTTGAAAACTTCAGTCAACACCATGTATACCCGAAATCCTTCATCATCTGTTTGATAAAACCCTGCGCGGTTTTGAATTTTTTCACAGTTTGGTGAACGAACGTTATCAAACCGGCTGGCGCCATGCGATTCAAAAAATCCACGCACCTGCGCCATGATGGCGCGGTCTTCGCGATTTCCTTCTGCTCCAAAGGCATCCATCCATGCGGTAAAACACTGCTGGGCTGCTTGAAAAGCTTCGCCCTTGTTCCAGCCTGTAAGGCCAAACTGGCTGGCCAGTTCTCCAGCGGCTGCGACCAGTGCAAAGCGTCTGGCTACACGAATAGTCTGGCCATTCGCATTGGACTGGATCACGGTTTCAACGAAACGATGAATGATATCCGCGATAGAACGGCCAATCATTTGCCGATTGGCCACGACTTGTTGCAACCATACCATGCCCACCGCACCGTGATATCGACTGGAATATTTCTTTAACGACAATGCCATACTGGCCGGGCTGAGCTGGTTATGAATTGTTTCAAACACGCCCATGCCAGCGCCAGCATCGGCTTCAATATCAGCCAAGCGGATTTCCTGACCAGCATTGCTTCGCTGCCCTGATTTTGCCATGAGCGATGTCAATGACTCTTCACCGGCCGACAGGAAAAATAAAGACCATTTGGAGGATTGCTTGACCGTGCCGGAACGTGAGGCGCGTGTTTTCCCTTGGCCATTCGCCAGCAAATAAGCCGCCTCCCCTGCTTCTCGCGGATCCATCTGGCTCAGTTCATCAAGAATCAGCAAGCCATCATTGTGCAATGCAGCCAATCCCTCAAGGCCATTGGACGTGGTACGCCATAAACGGCAATAGGCTTGTGGATTGCCCCACACTGATGCCGCGACGTTTAATGCCGTGCTTTTGCCTGAAGACGATGCTCCTCTTAAGTGAAATCCGCCCGAGTCTTCACCGACCAGTTTTGCCAGCACAGGGGCAAGTGCGATGGAAATGGCAAATACAAGCCGTGAGTTACCCGCTGCCAGACGCCCTATCGAATCGCGCCACTCTTCTGCTGTACCAGAAGAAGATAACGCTGGCTCAATCGCATTGGTATTCTGAAAAACGATTTTTTCCGTTGATTGGCCAATGGATTGAGAAGCTGTGACGAAGACCTCGCCATGCCAGCCCAGCCTGTCTACGCATCGTGCACGCGCTTCTATCGGGAACACCTGCAAGTATGAAGTCAGCAGATCACGCGCTGTTCTGTTGGGCGAAATAGCCAGCCCTAATCTGGCCAACTCGCGCCTGACATCAGAGGCATCTCCTTGCAACAAGGCTAGAGGCATTGCCCATTGATGGGTTATGCCATCGTCGTCCTGCCACTCCAGCAAACGACCCCATTCACCGCTTCTGGCATCACGCGTTTTCGCGACGACATACAACGGTGAACAGATCCAGCGTGGGGGAAGTTGATCGCCATCCTTGTCCTTGCTAACAAAAGTCACCTCTTGGTCGGTTAACCTGAAATAACCACCGGCATACTCACAAACGACAGGTCGTTGTTTTGGGGCATTGGGTAATGCAATAACTTGATTTTGTGACATAAAACTTTCTCCAGACAACATCCATGGAAAGTGCATCAAAATGAACGCATTTCTTTCCGTGAATCATCAAACAACGATTAAATTGATGCGGCAGTAAATGCCAGTGACTGACCTTTGTCACTGGTTGAGCGATAAACTGCTTGTTGTTGGAGAAAATCCAGCACATCGCTTTTGCGATACAGTACCTTGCGGCCGATTTTCAAATAAGGAACACTGCTCCCTGCCCAACGGTTGCGTTCAAGTAACTGAGTGGAGCAACTTAATACCGCGGCAATCGTTTGTTGATTAAACAGTGCAGAATGGGGTGCGGATTCGAATTCGTTTAGCAGGTGTAAACGAGATGGTTTTTGCGTAGACATAAAGGAACCTCGATCAATTGATTATTCATTTTCAGCTTAATGCTGACCAGCCGCTCCCTGCGTAATGAATATCAGTTGTCTATCCAGCTCCATCACAGATATAACAATGATAATTCGTATCCATAAGTCTTTTGGACTTTTAAGAGCTTGAGTTATTTTCAAGCTCGGAGAAAGTATCACTTAAAATTTAAAAGGTTGTCAAGGGCTGTAGATCGAATTAAAAGAAATGATGCCAATTGATGCTGAAAATCGGTGATTAGGGGGCGATTTGTCCCATTTTCCCCACTTCAATAAAATGGGTTGGGACGGTTAAAACCTTGTGGTGGTGCGGTTGTCCCGGATGTCCCATTTGTCCCTTGTGTTTTATATTAGTTTGCAAAGAACAAAGAATAAATCAGATATAATTATAATTTAAGTGCAAAATATACCTATTGGAGGGGTATTAAAAAAGTAAGGGGGTCAAATCTGTTTGTATATGGATATAAAACTGGATATAGTCGTTTTTTTTATTTTCTGATGGATTTTAATGTCAAGACCACAGCGAATTATTTATGAGAACGCGTATTATCACGTGATGAACAGAGGAGCTGGGCGTCGAAAAATATTCAATGACCGAATTGATCACGAGATTTTTTTACAAACATTAAGCGAAGCATGCGATCAATTTCGCATTGAGGTGCATGCCTATTGTTTGATGGGGAATCACTATCATTTACTAATTAAAACTCCCCAAGCGAATTTAAGTCGAGCAATGCGTCATATAAATGGGGTTTATACGCAGCGGTATAATCACTCGAACAAAACCGATGGTGCTTTATTTCGCGGTCGATATAAGTCGATTCTGGTTGATTCAGATGCTTACTTGTTACATTTGAGTAAGTATATCCACTTAAACCCGATATCTGCACGATTGGTGGATTGTTTAGAGTAATATGAGTGGTCCAGTTACTCCGCTTATATCGATGGGGGCGTTTCCTCTACCGTTCATCTTTTTATTCAAGAGTTACACAACGATCCAGTGTTAAAAAAGGAAGTTTATACAGTTGTCAATAATTTGGGAATTCTAATATAGGGAGGCCAGACAGGCGGTTAAGCTATCTCAAAAGCAATTGGGAATTGCCGCGGGTATGGATGAGTTTTCTGCCAGTGCACGCATGAATCATTATGAAATGGGGAGACATACCCCTGATTATTCGACGTTAAGCCGGATAGCAACCGTGCTCAAATTGCCAGTATCTTATTTTTATGCTGAATCTGATGAACTGGCCAAACTTATTAAATTCTTTGATGGATTGAGAAAAGAGGATCAAGTTATTTTACTTAAAGAATTTACTGATTTATTTTCCTACTAATTTTTTTTAATATAAATTACACTGTGTAATTTAGTGTATAATTTATTTAAACTAAAAGTATAACATAATAGGAGTACAGAGGTGGATTATAGAAAACTTTCCAAACAACCTTTACAGTTTGTTATAGCTGAATTTAAATTCTCACCTGTTCTTCAGATACACAAACACATACCGGATATCCAAGAGGCTTTCCGAAAAAAACATCCTATTCTTGATATAAAAACAGATAATGTTGTTCAAGTCACTGATAATAATACCATCAAATTAGAGAGTATCGAACGATGGTCATTTATTTCCAGTGATAGAAAAGAAGCTATCGAACTCAATCAAGGCAGAATGATTTACTTTACCTCCATCTACGATCGCTTTGATTCTTTTTTATCTAACTGTGGAGATGCTCTAAAAATTATTGAAAAGACAATAAAACCATCACTAATAGAAAGAATAGGTCTTCGTTATAGTGATTTAGTCCTGCTTGATAATAACGAAAAAATGGAAAGCCTCATAAATGCCCATTTTAAATATCCTATAGAAATATCTGATCTAGGATCAATTCCACAACAAAAAACAGAGATAATGATAAAAACTGATAAAGGACAATTAGCAATCCGTACTTTATACGGATTTGACACATGGTCTTATTTATTTGACCTACAAAATCGACTCCCCATTTCAATTCAAATGGAAAACATACCTAGTGAAAGAATGATCCTTGATTTTGATCATTTTTGGGAAGCTGGTGATTTGACTTCAAATTTCAAGATAAACAATATTCTCCAAATACTTGAAGGCCTTCATGTAATTGCTAGAGATGCCTTTTGGAAATTAACTACCGATTATGCAAGGAACGAAAAATGGGCGTAACTTCCAGATCATCAAGTTTTTCTCCTTCTGGTGGTTCAAACCAAGCAGTATATATGTTTGTTAATGCACCAGATATAAATAAACCCGTTACTATCTATCTTGCTACCGGTGGGGCGTTAACACCTTTTTTTAGCACAGCAATCACTGGAGAAGTTCCTTTTCCTAAGGTAGAGCCATATGGGCCAAAACTGCACAATGTTATTAATACGTTGACCTCTTGTTTTAATTTAACAAAGGATGAGCTTGCTACTATATGTAAGATACAAAGTCGAAAAACACTTTATAACTGGGCTGATGGGTATAGTAAGCCTAGAGCATTAACAATGAAGCGACTTTTCGATCTACTGATGATAGCCAACGCTTGGGGGCAAGCTGGCTTTCCTAATGACCACGAATCATTGCACCGCTCAATTCTGCAAGGAGGTAGTGTGTTTGATATGCTCAGAAATGACAATCTGGATAAAGACAGAATTTTATTTGCTGGCTCACGCTTGGCGCTGACTCGTTCAGATAGAACATCATTGAAGGATCCGTTTGCATAATGACCTCTGAGAAACTGGCATTGATAATATTGGCTTACGCGTGGAACAACTTGGCTGGCTCCAAGGGTCAATAATCAACGATCAAGATCTACATATAATTTTAAAGCATCAGAACCCTGTCATGGTAATACATGGAAATGTTGCGATTGTTGCTTCACAGTCGTGTGATATTGCTAATAACAGATTGGAAGATGATCCTTGTGTTGCAGTACTAATAGGTCAAACCGTTAATGAACAAAAAGAAGAATATGCCTTTAATAAACATCCTCGAATTTTACACGTTACATTAAAAAGAAAAACGGATAATGAAGAGGTTTTTGAAGATATCCCTGCCCAATTTAAAGCGTTTCAAAAAATCCATATACCCAAGGATGTTTTTATTAATTTGTCACCATCAACACAACTATTGTTAGTCAATCAGGACTTAAGCAGTTTTGTATCTTGGCTGGCAGCGAGATATTCAAGACCAGCTTTGCCCACAGCCTTTAATCATCGGATTGAAAAAGCTGATCATAAACGAAAACGTCGTAAAACAGCTAAATCGCTCGATGTATCATTAACAGGTCTTTATATTGAAATTATTCCAGACGCTGAAATTAACGATGATCAAGATTATGCTGTAAATTTCTTGGGGCTAGTGCCTGTAAACTATAATGGAGATCTGGAGGAGGTTAAACAATTAGTTCACAATATTGCTGAAGTCATGATGGCAGCCGGAATGGATGTTAAATTCGAGGTTTTACGAGAAGATGAGGTATCAATCGCAATGCTGCGCCGGTTTAAACGATTCTATTATGACGATTTATCCATTCGAAATAATAACACATTGCCTCCAGAAATCGAGCTCCACCTGTAACGTATTAATAATTACGTTCCGTTTTGAGAATGGGGTAGTGCTCACGAAATTAATTTGGAGGAATATCACTGATGAATATGTTAAAAGCCAAGAACAGGAGGCCAACACATCCCGGTGCTATTTTACGAGAAGATGTATTGCCATCATTAAATATTACTCAGACTGAACTGGCAGATCGATTAGGGGGGATCCAGACGCACCGTTTCGCAAGTGATTAATGAGCTTCGCTCTATTACACCAGACATGGCAATTAGATTAGCCCACCTATTAGATACAACACCTGAAAGCTGGCTGAATATGCAGCAAAAATTAGATGTGTGGGAGTTGGAGCGTAAAAATGCACATAGTTACGAGCTAATAAAAAAAGCGGCCTGATGCCCATTCCCCCATCCAGTTTTATAGCGAGATAAATTAAATAAGTCATTATTGCCACAAAAATATTTGTTGGTACTTTTGTTGGTACATTTCAAAATTTAAAATAAATTAGTCAATTAAATCAATGCTGAAGAAGATGGATGTGATAGCGCCTCTGGCCACCATTATTACTTTTGTTAAATCATATAGTTACAACGAACAAACCGCGACTCTAAAATATCGTAAAGCACGCTTTATACCAATACAAATCTTACAAACCAAGTCTTGGATTTTGCCCCGCATCAAGAGCTAAGTCTATAGCTTTGATATCTGCACATCTCGCATCGAACAAGGCGGGAAAGGCCGCCGAATCAGCAACGATGCCCGCCGCGGCCAACAGACCGCGCATCTTCCAGCGCCCGCCCCGCGGGCCCCCCCCCGCGCGCGCTAAAGCAAAATCAACCCCAAGACCCGATGAAGATGAACGAGAGAGAGGAAATAAATCTTCCGACTTATATGTATTCCAATTATAAAAGGTATTAGAGCGAGGGAACAATTTTCCCTTTGCCTCATCTAGGTCTTCATCAAACTTTGGCGTTGGATGAAATGACCGGTCAGGCCTAGTGAGTTCATAGAGAGCATGCGCCGGAAGTTCTGACTGTAATAACCCAATGACGTTGCACCAATGGTCATCTAATTCACCCCGCTGTTTTTCCGTTTCGCACGCGCTATAACGGACAACAAAGTCTGCATACGCATTATTTAATGACTTAAACGCCTCGTTGCACTGATGCTCACAATGTTGATGGGGCTTAATGCCTAATGAAGAAATCAATGATTTGATTTCATTCAAATCCGACTTGTTTAAGATATTATGGGGTTTTTTATAACCCATCATGAGTGCTACTATTTTTGGGTTTTTCTTCTTGTCTTCAGTATCCATTTTTTTGATCTGGTATTCATTGTTAGCATCACAATAACCTATTTCAATGTGCGTGCCTTGTCGA
>JABDAB010000037.1:17344-18647 GCA_013289415.1 Gammaproteobacteria bacterium | reverse complement strand
TAAAGATATACCCAGCGATATGAAAAAAAATCCAAAGTGCATATTAAGTGCATATGCTAGTATTCATGAAGGGAGCTCAAAAACTGTGAGCAAAAATGCACCTAAGAAATGGAGGCCTAATGCTACAACAGATCTTGATCTAGTGAAAAAAGTTGCACTACAGCTTTGTCATGAATCTAATTTTAGCTTGGATGAGTTTCACAAGAGATTAGCTGAACCACAGATATTAGCTGAACCACAAAAACGACCGAACGAGATAAGTTCTTCTGGATACTCGGTATTTAATAATAAAAAGCAACGAACAGAAGATTCTGAACTTCCGCGGAACAAACTAGAGCACGGAAGCTGAAGCACGATCCGTTCGGGCTGAGTAGTCCGAACGGGATCGGGGGAAGTCGAGAGCCGACTAAGGGCTCTTTTTGGGTAACAGCAACCAATAATACCCCTGATTTTTCATTTTTCCTGCAATGTCTGTTGCTTTGTTCCCGGCACCCCAGAAAACATCGCCACGTACCATCCCTCGAATGGCGCCCCCTGTATCTTGTGCAATCATTAACCGTTGAAATGTCTTTTGATGATTGCTGTAATAATCAGGCCTGGTGGTGTTTAACCAGATGGGCACCCCAATGGGTATCCAGCGACGATCAATAGCCAGAGAATAACCCGGTGTTAATTCAGTATTTTGAATGCCGACCACTGACTCTTTAGGCAATTTTTCAAAAAATACAAACGATTTATTTTGATTAATAACCGAGTCTATTTCCTCAGGATGAGATTCCAGGTACTCCCGAATACCTTGCATTGAGGCATTTTCTTTGGTCATGACACCCTTTTCAATCAAGACTCGTGCTACAGCAGTATAAGGTGCACCGTTTTGGCCGGCATATCCCACGACCAGATGTGTGCCATCGGCTAATTCCACAATGCCTGAACCCTGTATTTCCAGAAAAAGTCTGTCAATGTGACTGTTAACCCAAACAATCACGGAGGCCGTTTTAGAAATAGCCCCTTGATTAATTTCTTCTCGGGTATAATAGGGCACTACTTTATTTCCCTCTAAGCGCCCAATCAGTTGGCGATCAGCTAATGCTGGATCAAACAAACCCAGATTAATGGTTATCAGGTTGTCCGGTGTGCGGTAGAGGGGGATATGATAGTGTTCTGTTTTCGTTAAACTGCCATGCAGCAATGGTACGTAGTAGCCAGTAAATAAACCTTGTACAGGTTTGTGGTTGAAAAACTCAACAGGCACAAACCATTGTTCAAAAAATGCTTTTGCCTGTTGATGTGAGGTAGAGTCAAC
>JABDAB010000037.1:0-17334 GCA_013289415.1 Gammaproteobacteria bacterium | reverse complement strand
GCGCGACAGGCCGGATACCAATCTTTTGCTGTTAATTGGATGTATGGACTACCAACCGGTGCATCGGGTTGTTTTTTTAAAAATATTTTGCAGGAGATGTTGAAGGCACGCAGTGATTTTAGAGTATTCGCGTCTTTCCAACCGGGTAACTGATTAAACGTTGTTGTTTTAAGATGGAGTTCATTACGGTTAATCTGCCATAAGTAAGCACCTGATAAAAAGATGACAACAACAAGAACAATAATCAATAATTTAGTTTTCATAATGAAGACAATGGTGTATGAAGCTAGCTTGATTGTAATATATATCCTATTGACAATATACCCTCGTAACACGCAATATCCAATGTTCAATAACAAGGATTTGTTTATGAAGTTAAAGTCAGCAATTCGTGCTAAATACTCAGTTCTTCCTGAACGCCATAAACCAATCGCAATCATGCTCACTATATTAATCTGTTTACTATTAATTATTTTACTATTAAAAGGTTGTCAGGCCATCGCATCCATTAAGAAAAAATCACCTGCTGATCCCATGATGATACACGTGGGTAATGAGATCAAAATTCCTGAGCACTCATCCTTGCGAACACAAATGAGTATTAAAACAGTCACTGTATCAACGTTGCCACACATTGTTTCAGTTCCAGGGATGGTTGAGGCTGATCCAACACGCACTGTTAATATTCTGCCGCCATTGACGGGACGCATCATGTCTCTCAACGTTAATTTAGGCGATCGTGTTAAAAAAAATCAGGTTTTGGCGGTGATCAGTTCACCCGATCTGGGACAGGCTAGTTCTGATAACGACAAGGCGATTGGTGTGCTTAAAATGACCACGGAAGCATTAAAGCGTGCCAAAGACGTTAATCTCGCTGGAGGAAATTCAATCAAGGTTGTTCAGCAGGCTCAAAATGATTATATTCAAGCCTTGGCTGAGGCAACACGTACACAAGCTAAATTAAAAACTCTGGGACATAACACGTTTAGCCTGTTGACTATCACAGCCCCTATAGAAGGCCGAGTGACCTCGCTGAATTATGGCGTCGGTTCATATATCAGTGATGCAACGGCTACATTGATGAGTATTGCCAACATAGACACGATCTGGATAACAGCCAACGTACCAGAAAATTTAGCTGGAATTGTTGCCAAAGATCAAGCGGTTGATGTTCGTTTGCCGGCGTATCCCGAGGAGGTGTTGCATGGAAAAGTATCGTTTGTGAATGCTTTACTTGACCCCGATACTCATCGCAATAAAACCCGTATTGTATTTCCAAACCCTAATGAAAAACTCCAGCCCAATATGTTTGCTACGGTCAATATTACTATACCACAGCCCAATCAGGTCATGATCCCACTGTCTGCAATCCTGATGAACAACGACACCACCTCTGTCTATGTTGAAACATCGCCTTGGTGCTTTCAGGCGCGAGATGTTCAATTGGGGGCAGAAGATGGAGATAAGGTAAGGGTTTTATCGGGTCTGACCGCGGGCGAACGCATAGTGGAATCGGGCGGAATATTTATCAATGATTAATAAACTGATTGAAGTCTGTTTTAAACGGCGACATATTGTTTGGGGAGCGGCTATTCTTATCGCAATCTATGGTTATATTTCATGTACTCGAATGACCGTAGAAGCCTATCCTGAACTCAGTGACGTCACCGTGCAGGTGACTACTCAGGTGCCAGGACTTGCGGCGGAGGAGATTGAAAAACAAATTACCATCCCGCTGGAGCGTGCACTGGTTAGTACCCCGAATTTATTTATCATGCGATCAAGTAGCACATTTGCTCTATCACTCATTACGTTGGTTTTCAATGATGGTGCAGAGGACTATTTTTCACGTGAGCGGGTTTTCGATCATATACGAGATGCAACTTTGCCTCCAGGTATTCAGCCTTCTCTTGATCCATTGACCGGTTCAGGCGGTGAGATTTATCGATATACGCTGGAATCAAATAGCAAAAATTTAATGGAACTATCTGAAATTCAACGCTGGATAGTCATGCCTGCCTTGAAACAGGTTTCCGGTATTGCTGATGTGAACAATTTTGGTGGATTGACTAAAGAATTTCAGCTCATTCTCGATCCGTCTAAAATGCAGCAGTACAACGTGGTGTTAAATGATGTTGTGAGTGCAATTAACAATAATACGTCCAATGCAGGCGGGGGGCGAATTTCTCGTGGTGAGCAAAGCTATATCGTACGAGGTATTGGGCAAATTCACTCGCTGGATGATTTAGGCTCTGTAGTGGTTACGCAAAATAACAGTATCCCTGTGTTGGTGAGTGATCTCGGGCAATTACAATTTGGTCATCAGGAACGCGAAGGGATACTCGGAAAAAATGACAATCCCGATACTATCGAGGGAATTGTACAGATGCGCAAATATGAAAATCCCTCGCATGTGCTGGAAGGGGTGCATGCTAAAATCGAGACATTGCAAAAAAAATTAAATCCCATGGATGTTAAAATAGTGCCTTATATTGATCGCGATGACCTGGTTAAATTGACCATTGATAAAGTCACTCACACGGTCATAGAAGGTATTGCTCTGGTATGTATTGTACTCATTCTTTTTCTTGGTAGCCCACGTAGCGCGCTGGTTGCCGCTGTTGCTATTCCCGTGGCACTGGTTACCGTATTCATCATGATGAATGCGACTAAGATGCCTGCCAATTTGTTTTCTCTGGGAGCCATTGATTTTGGTGTTATTGTCGATGGTGCCATCGTGGTGATGGAAGCCATTCTGAGGCGCCGTGAAGAAAATCCAAATTTACCCCTGACTATGGAGGACACACTTAAAACAACCGGCTATGTTGCGCGGCCCATTTTTTTTGCAACCCTGATTATCATTTCGGCTTATCTACCTTTATTTGCCTTTGAACGAGCAGAAGGTAAATTATTTACTCCCATGGCTTATACAGTATCTTATGCGCTGCTTGGCGCGCTGATCTGTTCGCTGGTGCTGATTCCAGGTCTTGCATTTACTGCCCTTCGTAAGCCTCAAAAAATCTTTCATAATCGCCCACTTATCTGGTTGACGGAGCGTTATCGTGAGTTGCTGGCTCGTTTGCTAATGCGCCCTGTAATTGCCTATGTTCTCGGTGTGTTGGTTCTTCTGGCCGTTATTCTGTTGGGTGTGACTGCCGGTCGTGAGTTTTTACCGGAGTTGGATGAGGGCGCGTTGTGGTTGCAAGTGGAAATGCCCTCGGGTCTATCACTGGATAAGGCGGATGAAATGGCCAGTAAATTGCGAAGTACTCTGCTGGCCTATCCTGAAATTTCATATGTGGTGACCCAATTGGGTCGTAGTGACGAGGGAACCGATCCTTGGACCCCTTCACATATAGAAGTACCTGTTGGTTTAAAACCATATGCTTTATGGCCGGGTCACGAAACCAAAGCGCAATTGATTTCAAAACTTAACGCACAGTTTTTGAAAATGCCTGGTTTCACCGTGGGGATTAGTCAGCCCATTATTGATGGCGTCAACGACATGGTCGGTGGAGCCCATAGTCCGCTTGCATTGCGTGTTTATGGTGATGACTTGAAAGAGGCCCGTCGTATTGGCGGTGACATTGTCAATATTTTAAAAACAGTGCGTGGCACAGCATCGGTATCGATCTTTCAGGAACCGCCGATTCCACAAATGGTCGTCACGATAGATCGGAATAAAATTGCACGATATGGAATCAATGTTGCTGATGTAAATGCACTTATTCAGACGGGTCTCGGTGGCGCACCCGCGGCTATCGTTTATGAGGGTAACCGTATCTACAATGCAACTGTACGCTTTCCAAAAGAAAATAAGAGCAGCGCGGAGGCACTAGGTAATTTATTTTTAAATAGTTCGACAGGTGCGAAAATATTACTCTCACAACTGGTTACTATTGAATACAAGACCGGTGAAAGCAATATCTCACATGAAGAAAATGAGCGCTTGATTACGGTGCGTATTGATAACCGGGGTCGAGATTTGTCTTCCTATCTGAATGAAGCACAGAAACGGATTGGGGCTGAAGTTAAATTTGATGCTCAAAAATACCGACTCCAGTGGGCAGGGCAGTTTGAAAGTCAACAGCGCGCGCAAAAACGCCTGGTTTATATTTTGGGTATGATGTTGGTTATCATGGCCATCCTGTTGTTTTTTCAGTTTCAAAAACTGCGTCTGGTTTTTCTTATTCTGGGGGTGGTGCCCATGGCAACACTGGGTGGTCTTATCATGCTTCATTTGACAGGCGAAACACTTAACGTCGCGACAGCGGTTGGTTTTATTGCTCTATTTGGTGTTTCAGTTCAAAACGGAATTATTATGGTCGCGAATATTCGACGTGTCCGCAACACCAGTGAGTCACTATCTGAAACGGTCGTTGAAGGCGCCGCGGAGCGGTTAAGACCCGTTCTGATGACAGCAACCGTTGCATCGTTTGGAATGCTTCCTGCCGCACTAGCAACTGGTGTTGGAACGGATGTTCAACGCGGGCTTGCAACCGTTGTCGTTGGAGGGTTGGCAGTATCAACGTTGTTGACCCTGTTTATTTTACCGACGTATTACTACACGATCGAGCGATTTAACGAAAGCGACAGGGGTAAGTTTCGGTGGAGGAGAAAACGTTGATCAATTTTAAGTCTCTACCGAAATTGCCGTGGTGTATTACTGGACGTAGGGTGGGCAAAGGCTGGAAAGCCGTGCCCACCATGATGCGCTGGATACACTGCAAATTCTACATAACCCTAGCGAGTTTTTTCTATCTTACCAGTTGCGCAGTCGGCCCAAACTACATAAGACCTACCGCACCCTTACCCAAAACCTATACATCAACACAGCCAACAGTTGCAACCAAAACAACATTGGGACAAGCGCAGCGATTCGAGGCTAACAAGGATATTCCAGCACAGTGGTGGGAGTTATTTCATTCAAAGCCATTGAATGAACTGGTTGTTGCCAGTTTTCATCAAAATCCAGGAGTTGGCGTTGCACAGGCAGCATTGCAAGGTGCACTTGAAAATGTTTATGCTCAGCAAGGTGCATTTTATCCCTTTGCAGGGTTGTCATTTAATCCTGCAAAACAACAAACAGCCCAGTTACTTACCAGTGTTTTAGCATCTAATAATTATAATTATTCGTTGTTTACGGGGCAGGTGTTTGTTTCTTATACTCCGGATGTGTTTGGAGGGATTAGACGGCAACTGGAATCACTGGTTGCACAGGCAGAAATCCAGCGTTTTCAACTGAAAGCCACGTATTTGACCTTATCCTCTAATGTGGTAAACGCCGCGATTCAGGAGGCTGCGGTTCGTGGACAAATTCAGGTCACCAAACGCATGATAGCCAGCCAAAGCAAAATACTAAATATTACGCGCAAGCAACTCAAATTGGGTGATGCGGCTGAAGCCGACATCGCCTTACAGGAAGCCGCATTGGCTGCATCTGAATCGGCATTGCCACCACTGGAAAAACAACTGGCTTTGCAACGTGATCTGCTTAATGCGCTGACTGGGCGTTTTCCTGATGATAAGCTCACACCAACATTCAATCTTGATTCATTACACTTACCCACAGATTTACCCATATCACTTCCGTCCAGTCTGATAGAGCAGCGTCCAGATATACGTGCTGCCGAAGAACAAATGCATGCTGCCAATGCGTTGATTGGGGTAGCTATTGCCAATCGGCTTCCCAATGTAACCATTGGATTCACCAATGCTGGAACTGCTGCCACCAATCTGACAACCTTGCTTCAACCCGACACTCTGTTTTGGTCACTGGCAGGCATTATCAGTCAACCCATTTTTGACGGAGGCACACTGCTGCATAAACAACGGTATGCACAAGCCATTTACGAACAGGCCGCAGCTCAATATCGATTGACTGTCATCAATGCTTTCCAAAATGTCGCCGATACCCTGAAATCAATTCGAATGGATGCGATAGCATTGCGTGCGGCCAGTAAAGCCGAACACGCTGCCTTGAAAAGCCTGGACATAGCTCGCCGTCTATTTGCATCAGGCGATTCCAGCACGCTCACCGTATTGACGAATGAACAAATTTACGAACAGGCAAAGTTGAATTTAATTCAAGCTCAGGCGAACAGATTATCTGATACGGTTGCACTCTTTCAAGCGCTGGGTGGGGGATGGTCACGGCTGTCGCATTAAAATTTGATCAAATTATAATGCGACAGCCGTGGGTTAAACGTTAGGGACTACATGTTTCCCTATGGGTGCTCATGAATTCCTCCAGAGAAATATTTGATTGTTTCATCAAATCCCCTTTTTTGTATTCATTGCCATCAGCATGGTACAGCTGGCCATCCCCGTTTGAATAACATAGAACCATATTGCTTGAATCGGTCATGATAAAGGCCATCTTTTTATCAGCGGCGTCTATAGAAAAATTGATGAACTCTTGTTCTGAAGTGAAGTATAACGAAACGCTTCCATCTTCATTTTTTGTGGGTTTTCTGTAATCAGGATTGGGGGTGCCATCGGGCTTTTTGTTATATTTTTCGTTGTAGAGCGCAACAACTAAACCTAGGTCTTCGCCCTCAATACAATACTCTTCCATCGCCTCTGGTTTATCTGTTTCCAGAACTGGCTGTTTTGTTTGGGCAGATGGGTCCAATTGCAACGCCGCCAATTCTTTTTTTATTCTGAATTGTTCTGCAATATTATATTGTTGTTTTTCCCATTCCTGTTGTTGTGCATCTTTCTTAAGTTGTTCGCTCGATTTCGTCATTATAAATTTCCTTTTAGGTTGTTATTTGCGACTATTGTACAGTAATTATACTTATTTGCAAGTCTTTTCGATTAAATTATCGATTAAATGTGTCACGGACTCGCTCGTAATTCAGATGACGCGACTTCTTGCACTTCTGCAATAAGCCAGCTGGACCACCAGCAATAATCCGTTTTATTTGCATAAACATCAATGGTATGACCTTGCTTATCTTGAAGGTTTCTCAGGCTTGGATCGGCTTTAAGTACTTCTTTAAGCTCATCGTACTTATTATTTTTCGCCAGCAGATGAATAAGGTGATTTTCACGCGCTTGATGAGGGGGAAGTGCTCCATTTTTGAAAAAAGTATAAGCGAGCTTAATAAACTGCTGCGTTATCTCATGCTTCTCCTGTTTGGAGCGCCCTGACTTTTCAAGAGCAAGCAGCCCCCCCTCGATGGCTATACCCAATGCGCTCTGGTTTGAAAAGAATTTTCCAGGTTCTTCGGGCGTAACACGATGTATGGGAATGTTATTTTTTATGTGTTTTTCCAGTAAGTACTCCAAAGCGATGCCGCTGTATCTATATACTGCCTGGTGCAAGAGAGTCCATCCCAATTTGGATCTCGATGTGGTTACTGTACTTGCTGTATATAGCAATGCTTCATCAAAATAGCCCAATCTTTGCATCCCATAAAAAAAATTACTTTTGATGCATTCGATGAATCTCTCTTGGAATTCTTTCGATCGCATCTCCGCATTTTTCGCCGTCCAGAAACCTACTAGAGTAGAATTAATCGTCTCGTTGTCATTCGCGCACCAATCAGACAACTCAGCTATAATTTGATTGGATTTGTAGGTATAAAGGCACGTATGCTTTTCCTGCACTTTAAGATGATTAATTTCATTGTTTTCGGGCATTTGTTCAATAAATTCACTCCTGTATTTGCTCAAACTGTCAGGTGTCACTAATGTGGTGCAATCTCGAGATGAGCCTTGCACTCTGTTTGTTGTGATTGCAATCATGTCGATCACGGTTTGCCTGTAATGGACGTCTAACTCTCCTGTTCCTCGGATCGGTGAGGATGATTGAAGATTACCTCCTTCGTATTGACTGGTATAGACAGTCACATTTGAAGGCAGCATTTGTGAGTATCTCTTATAAGCGCGCTCCAAACCCGATAAAATGAGCCACTTATCGTCAATAATCTCAACGCAGATCCGCTTATTTGGATAGGCTTCGGCAATACTATGTATATGCATATGCAATAAGGTCAATTTACTACTATCAGGAATAAACGCAGGATGCGGTTCTTGATTATTAGGATCTAAAGCACGAGACCACGATTCACCTTTGGGTAAATCATTAAAAACATCCGGTAAAGTCATCGTAGCAACATCGATACCCAGCTCATCAGCAACCTGTTGGATATCTATATAACATGAGCCAGTACGGTTCCTTTTTGCGTTAGCTATATCTTGACCCAGTGATTGTCTAGCTGATCCAGATCCTATTAGCATGACGCCCTGAGGATTTAGCTTGTGTTTACTCTTCAGGGTTTCAAGTAATCCTTTATTGTTCAATACAATATTTTTGCAATCTGATTTGAAGACTCCGCCATGGCTTAAACATCCATCGTAATCGACTAAATATAAAACTACGTCAAACGCATTGTTTGCTTTTTTACTTGAAAACGCTGAATTTTCACTTTGAAAAAACATATTATTTATTCCTGGTTAATTGGACATTGGACAGAAGAACATGAAAAAAGACTCATGTCCTTCTGTCCATGCTAATGGGTTCATGAGCATGGAAAAAGGTTAGGGTATTTAGGGTCTGTTGACATTTCAGATCTCGACGTCCCGCTTCGACAGAGCAAATGTCAACAGCCCCTAATAGGAGGTTTGCGATGATCTATTATATATATTAATAATTGCCTTTGTCTGCATTAACAGTATAATTTATAGAATTAAAAAATTATATTATCCTATGCTTTTTCTAGGATTATCCAAACCCTGATAAATAACTAACATGGATTGTTATGTGGCTTGTTCGATTAGCACTTTCGCGACCTTACACATTCATTGTACTTGCGCTGATTCTGCTAATCATTGGAATTATGTCGATTCTGCGAATGCCAACGGATATTTTTCCGTCGATTGATATTCCTGTTGTCAGCGTGCTATGGACCTATCAAGGCCTGCCTCCTGATGACATGGCTAACCGTATCACCAGTGTCTTTGAACGTGCTGTCACCACTACAGTGAATAATATCGAGCATATTGAATCCGAAACATTGATTGGGGTTAACGTAATCAAATTGTTTTTTCAACCTGGTGTAGATATTGGGGTGGCATTAAGTGAGGTGACAGCCATTTCACAGACGTTATTAAAATCACTCCCACCAGGTACTACTCCACCACAAATATTAAGTTATGATGCATCCACTGTACCGATTATGCAGTTGGTTTTGTCCAGTAGCGTGCTTCCTGAACAGTCATTAAATGATTTGGCGAATAATTTTATACGTACACAGCTCGCGGTGGTACAAGGTGCTGCCTTGCCTTCTGCTTATGGGGGAAAGACTCGCCAAGTCAATGTTGATCTCGATACTCAAGCCATGCTTGCCTATGGTATTTCAGCACAAACGGTCAATACGGCAATCAATACGCAAAGCCTGATTATTCCAGCAGGGACAGAAAAAATAGGTCAGTACGAGTATTTTGTGGAATTAAATAGCAGTCCGATGAACATGGATGAATTCAATAACCTGCCTGTGAAAACATCACCTAATAATGTAGTGTATATTAAGGATGTCGCCCACGTGCGGGATGGTTTTGCGCCTCAGACCAATATCGTTCGCATGAATGGCATACGGGCAGTGATGATGTCTGTGGAGAAAACAGGTCGTGCTTCCACGTTGAATATTATTAATCGGGTTAAGGCACTGCTGCCTGTTATCAAAGCAAATCTCCCATCAACATTACAATTAACAACGTTTGGCGATCAATCTGTATTCGTTACTGCCGCAATAAAAGGTGTGATTATTGAAGCCATTATTGCAGCGACATTAACCGGGTTGATGATTTTGCTATTCCTTGGAAGCCTGCGGAGTACGTTAATTATTACCGTGTCTATTCCTTTGTCCATGTTAGCCTCATTGTCGATATTGGCCATGCTAGGACAAACGATTAATATCATGACGCTCGGTGGATTGGCATTGGCAGTGGGAATTTTGGTTGATGATGCAACGGTAGCAATTGAAAACATCAACTGGAACCTGGAGCAGGGTAAAGAGGTTAAGCAGGCCATTCTGGACGGCGCTCAACAAATCGCTATTCCCGCATTCGTTTCTACCTTGTGTATCTGTATTGTTTTCGTGCCTATGTTTTTCTTAAGTGGTATCGCAAAATATTTATTTATGCCATTTGCCGAGGCGGTTATTTTTGCGATGTTTACCTCATATTTTTTGTCGCGGACGCTGGTACCAACGATGGCAAATTACTGGCTACACAAACACAATAAACCCAATTCTGTAGGGGCGATCGACGCTCGCCCTCTCTCCGTTGACTCCAATCCATTCCAACGATTTCATCAAGGGTTTGAAAATCGATTCAATGCATTTCGATTGCATTATCAAAAGCATTTATCCTGGGTGTTGCAAAATACAACCACCTTTACATACGTTTTTATTGGCTTCATTCTGGGCTCGATCGTGTTGTTATGGCCATGGCTGGGTTCTAATTTTTTTCCAACGGTGGATGCAGGGGAGATTAAGTTGCATTTTTCAGCTCCTACTGGGACGCGTGTTGAGGAAACGGCACGCCTTGCAGGTGAGATTGAACGGTTGATTAAACGAGTCATTCCCACCGATGAGCTAGGCAGTATTATCGAGAATATCGGCTTGCCTGTTAGCGGGATAAATCTGTCATACAGTAACTCGGCGACAAACGGGCCTCAAGATGCAGACTTGTTGATTTCATTAAAACCTGGGCATAGAGCCACGGATAATTATATTCGTCAATTAAGAAAACAGTTAAATAATGAATTTCCTGGCGTCAGTTTTGCATTTTTACCCGCTGATATTGTCAATCAAATTCTCAATTTTGGACTGCCATCTGCCATTGATATTCAGGTGATGGGGTTAAAAGCCGAACAAAATAGCAAATATGCTCGCGTATTGATGACCAGGTTAAGACACGTGCCAGGAGTGGTCGATGTTCGAATCAGGCAGGCAAATAATTATCCGACCCTGATTGTTAATTCGGATCGTAGCCGGGCAAAAGAATTAGGCTTCACTCAACTGGATCTGGCGTCCAATGTATTGTTATCACTGGCAGGAAGCTTTCAAGTAGCACCAAATTTCTGGGTTGATCCTCTAAATGGCGTCTCATATCCCATCATTACGCAAACACCACAATACAATATGGACTCGTTCCAGGCATTACTCAATACGCCCATCAGCAATTTGGCTTTGAGCACTGAGACCCAAGTGCTGGGTGCTATGACCGGTATTAAGCGAACAGCCACCCCGGTTGTCATATCGCATTACAATGTTCAACCGGTTATTGATATTTATGCCGGCATTCAGGATCGCGATCTTGGCTCGGTGACGGATGATATCAATAAAATCATAAACGATACGAAAAAAGAGGTGCCGGCTGGCTCGCAAGTGCTAGTGCATGGTCAAATTGAAACTCAACAGAATGCATTTACAGAGCTGTATTTAGGCCTTCTTTTTTCAATTTTGTTAATCTATTTAATTATTGTAGTTAATTTTCAATCCTGGATAGATCCGTTTATTATTATTTCAGCACTGCCTGCTGCATTAGCAGGTATAGCATGGATGTTGTTTGCAACGCACACCACCTTGAGTGTACCTGCGCTCACAGGGGCTATTATGTGTATGGGGGTCGCTACTGCGAATAGTATCTTGGTCATCAGTTTTGCGCGCCAGCATATGTTAGACGGTCATGATCCAACAACCTCCGCTCTGGAGGCGGGTGTGACTCGATTGAGGCCGGTTTTGATGACGGCTTTGGCCATGATTTTGGGTATGTTTCCCATGGCGCTCGGTCTTGGTGAAGGTGGGGAGCAAAATGCTCCTTTGGGTCGTGCCGTGATAGGTGGCTTATCGTTTGCGACAGTGGCTACATTATTTTTTGTGCCAGCTATTTTTTCCATTATTCATAATCGCAGACACCGTATGAGGCAGCAGCAAAATGCTTAAAAAAATTCATGTACAGTATCATAATTTAAAACGACGCCCTAAGCACCTGATCGCCGCAATCGTGTTAATCATCATGGTTGTTCTGGTTGTGTCGCGCGTATGGGCTGCCATTTTGCTTCGTCACGATACCAATGTCATGGCGGTTCCGTTAGTGAAAACCATTGCCGCGAAACGCGCTCCTTCAACTGAACATATTATCCTGCCAGGCAGTTTGGTGGCATGGCATGAGGCTCCTATTTATGCCAGAACCAATGGGTATGTCAAAAAATGGTATGTGGATATTGGTTATTCGGTAAACAAGGGTGATTTGTTGGCTGACATCGAAACTCCTGAATTGAATGCACAATTACGCCAGACTAAAGCGGATTTGAATGTGGTCATTGCACAACTGGCATTGGCCAGGATAACGGCCACACGTTGGAAGAATCTGTTAAAGACTGATTCTGTATCCAAACAGGAAACAGATGAAAAAGTATATCAGGCGGATGCATTGGCCGCTTCGGTAGTTGCTGCTCGCTCTAATTATGAGCGATTGCATGAACTGGTTGGTTTTGAACGTGTTATCGCACCGTTCAAGGGAATTATTTCCGCACGAGGAACAGACATTGGTGCTTTGATTAATGAGGGCAGTAATCCTTCCGCCAAGCCATTATTCAGGATAGTACAATCTGATCCTTTGCGTTTATACGTCAAAATCCCGGAAACTTACTCGACTGGCATCAAACCAAACATGGCAGTTGAGTTGCAATTCTCAGAACATCCCGGGCAGGAGTTTAAAGCGACATTATTAAAAACAGCAGAGGCCATTGATCCTGTCACACGTACACTGTTGGCAGAGTTTGTTGTGCACAATCAAAAAGGGCTGTTATTACCAGGTAGTTATACGACGGTTGATTTTTCAATGTCCACCTCGCCCAATAATGTACTCCTGCCGGTGAATACATTGATATTTCGCGCTGAAGGCTTGCAAGTGGCGACCATCAATAAAAAAAATCAGGTTGTATTGAAGAATATTTCTATTGCCATTGATTATGGTACAGAGGTTGAGATCAAAACTGGCGTTAAACCGGGCGAGCAAATTATTATTAATCCTTCGGATTCGATTTATCAGGGTGAAGTGGTTCGAATTGCGGGAGATAAAAAATTAGTGTCTTAATTCGTTTTCTCCTGTTTTCTGGCTGTGCGACACTCCTGGTCTCATGTTCCTTCGCGCCCAAATATATTCCGCCAATGATGCCAATCCCGGCTAACTATAAAGAAAGTGGAACATGGGTTGCTGCAAAGCCATCGCTTCCAGCTGCAACGAAACGCAAGCCATGGTGGACCTTGTATAAAGATCCTGTATTAAACGCACTGGAACAAAAAGTAACCTGTGGAAATGAAAATTTAAAAGTAGCGTTAGCGCGTTATCAGGAGGCGTGTGCTATCGCCCAATCCACACGCTCTCAATTGTATCCAAGCATTACGGGCCAAGGCAGTGCAGCCAGGCAAAAATATACAGAAACCGTGACCAGTAGTGGAGAAATCCCGTCCATCATTTACAATACTTTCTCGCTAAACGCGGCATTGAACTACGAAGTCGATGCGTGGGGAAGTGTCAGAAATGCCGTCATCGCCAGTGACAGTCGCGCACGCGCCAGCGAATTTGATTTGGCCGCGATAGATTTAAGCATGCATGCAGCACTTGCGGTAGATTATTTTGAACTGCGTGGTGATGAAGCGTCTCAAAAGGTGTTGGATACGACTGTTGTTGCTTATAAAAAAGCACTGTATTTAACACGTCAATTGCATAAGGGTGGCGCCGCTTCGGCAATTGATGTCGATCAGGCGATTACACAACTTGAAAATGCCAAAACGTTGGCTACAGATTTACGGCTGGTGCGCGCACAACTTGAGCATGCAATAGCTGTTTTAGTGGGCGAGATACCAGCGAATTTCCATATTCCACCCACTCGTGCGCCAATCCAGCTCGTCACCGTATCGCCCGATCTACCGTCTACCCTGTTAGAACGCCGACCGGACATTGCCGCAGCTGAACAACGAGTAAAAGCCGCAAACGCCTCGATAGGGGTGGCACGCGCTGCATTTTTTCCAGCATTTAATTTATCCGGCCTTATTGGTTATAACAGTCAAAAAATATCCAGGCTATTTTCCACACCCAGCTTGATTTGGGCTCTTGGGCCCCCGTCGGCATTGACATTAGTACAACCTGAAATCACACAAGTTATATTTGATGGCTATAACTTGCAAGCGTTATTGAGGCAGGCAAAAGCTAACTATTACGAGGCGGTCAGTGCATACAGACAAACGGCATTAATCGCATTTCAACATGTAGAAGATAATCTGGTGGCCATACATCGACTGGATCAGGAAAATCAAACTCAAACCGTGTCTACAAGTGCGGCAATTCGTGCTTTGCATCAAGCCAACCTGCGATACCGAGGCGGAATCACTACTTTTCTGGATGTTGTCGTCACCGAAAATCAAGCTTTGCAATCAGAACTTGCGTTAATTAACATTCATACCCGTCGTCAGCTGGCTAGCGTGCAGTTGATTAAAGCGTTGGGCGGAGGGTGGAAAACCGACTAACGGTCGTGGCTCGGTTTTCACTTAACTTGTGGGTAATGCCATATTTTCAAAGGAAGTGAGGTTGGCTCTATCATTTTCAAAAAATAATCGTCATGAATTTTATTTTTATCAGTGATGAGTAAATCTATTTTTTGATCGCCTATCACTTTCTTAATGGCAGTAAGGCAGCGATTCCCGGCAATAAAAAAAACAGTGTAAAATAGGGGTTTGCAGGTGCATCACAAAAACATTTGTCGTAGACTATGCCCCAGTGAGTAAGATTGACGGAACTATTGATTACTCAGAACAGCCCCCTCGCCCGCGCCGGCTGTGTTTGGTTTTAAAATGGGTTGGTTAATAGGGTAAGATTGGGACGAGATATAGAGTGCTCGTGGTTTTTTGTTGCCTGCAATGTTAATTTTGACTGAAATGAGCACAGATAGGCTCGTCTTCAAAATGCAATTTTGTTGGGACAACCACATGTTTTGATTGAATTCAAACCACAGGGATGCTTTGTGGGGTATTAATTAATTCGAGCGGGAATACTTGACCTAGATGTGTTTAATTTGAAGTTAACTGTGTTTTATTATAATATTCAATCCCTCTTTGTCGGTTGTTTTCCGGGTGAAGTATGTTGGCTCGTTTAATAAGTAATCAAGGTTTACTTCGTATTAGCCATTCTAAACAAGCACTCACTTTGTTTTCAACCTATCAGAAAACGCCCCAACTAAAAACATGGGAATCAGGGTTATATCCAGACACGGGAAAAGATCTGATAAGAGCGATCCAGGAATCTCCTTGGGAACTATATAAACAGATGGTAAAACGGATTGAAGATTGGGGCGCGCTGGCACCTATGCCTGAATTCCGACCTGCAGTTAATCATCTTCAAAACAAGTTAGAAAGTGACGCATTAAAAAATATGATTCGCCAAAATGAAGGAATTCTAGAGCCATTTCGCATTAAGGCCCTGCAAGATCTCTTTCATATTAGCGTCGACTTTTCGGCGACGGAGGATCCCGCTTACCCTCATTGTCAACCATTTGCTGATCGGTACCCTTATTTGCCAACAATTCATGCAATTGTGAATGCCTTATCTTTTTTAGATATTATCAACCGCATGGAGTATGAAGGCATATCAGCGCCTTACCATACCGACCGCTATCGTTATCATTTAACTCATATGTATGATTTACCTAGCGAGAAAAATGGGAAATTTGTTTATCTACCACTAGTTGGCAGCCTTTATCTGCGTGATTTCCTCAAATTACGTCCAGTGCCACTGGGTTTTCTAGGTGTTTCAACACAAATGATTTTTAACGATGCTTACTGGAATGGTGCAGAAGACTTTTTCTATCATGATGTCAATCATGTACGTCGATTAAATAGTTACAATCAGCGGGCTTGGACAAACCAGAACCCGTTAGAAATTATCGCAAAAAATTATGATTTTATTAATCAAATGATATTGCCCGCCCTTGAGGTGCGACTCGCAGACTCAAATCATGAGCAAGATATAAAAAAACTAAGTTTAGTTTTGTTTTTTGAGTTATTTCATGAATACGCTTACGCTCTGGATCTTGAGCAATTAAAAGCAGCTTATGAATTCAAATCAGGTGATCCTTCTCCCTTTGAACACATTGTTGATAAGTCATTCAAACCGGAAGAATTAGAAAAAATTCGTATGCCAAATTCGAATTTAGAAAGTGGATTCACTTTTTTTAAACACAATCCGAAAGATCCCACCGTGCGCTATTTTATGGATCGTGGACCTAATTTTATTGCCAGCTGTTTAAATAAATTAAATAATTATTTTTACGATAGTCCTTGGCGCCCCAGCTGGTCACTCCCTAAAAAAGAAAACAGAACCGCTGAAAACATTGCTGAAGCAGCTCTTCTAGTGGCTGATCTTATTTTTCAAAATAAGCACATATATACGAAAGAGGGGTTATTAGAGATGGCAAAAGACACAAAGGCTCTCGAAATTTATCCGGGCAATGCTTCAAAACGACCCAAAATACGAGACGTTGCCAACTTCATAGAAGATAAAACAAAGGCGTATTCTCCGTAGGAGACTGGAAATCTGAGGGATGAGGAGTAAAATTTATGCTGGGCGTGAATAAAAAAGCACACCGATATGATGAATATGATCAAGTAGATTCGGATTGTCAATTTTGTTTTTAAGTGATAGATCTACTTTCCATGGTATTAACAAATCGTCAATCTGGTTTTCTATTTTTAATAACTGAGTCAAATTCAGGCTATCTGAGTCAATGCACAAATCAATATCAGAACCCGGTCGATAATTGCCCATAGCTCGTGAGCCGTAAATGATAACGTGATCTATGGCATTGTAATGGCTAAACACAGTAGATAGCTCATTAATCACATGTTTAGGTAAGCCAAACAGAGTATTATTTTCAATGGTCATCTAGCCCACTCATCTTCAGAAGAAATGTATTAAACAGCGGGCTATAATGGTTTACTATTTTTTCGACAATTTCATTCGCAATATTGTGATTGTATGTATGTGAGGTTTGATTTCGGCTTTTTATCATTTCCATCCAGTCTTCACCATCATCAATCAATCCTTTATTAAATGCTTCACGTACAGCATCACGGGAACCGGTGATATTTGAGTTTCCCTGGTATATAAAAAAATCTTTAACAACGTTCCATGCCAATTCATGCGTAAATTCAAATGCATGAATCAAGCCCTGCTTTTCAAGATCAGACAAAGGTCTCTCTCTGAAAAGTGTCACAGCGGCGTTTAATTGTGTGAGTGCCCTGGCATAATTTTCAAGCCGTT
>JABDAB010000036.1 GCA_013289415.1 Gammaproteobacteria bacterium | reverse complement strand
TCAGGGCATGGCGTCAAAAACTATCGTCAAACGGGTGCATGCAGCACTGGATATGGTGGGGTTGCTGACGCGGGAAAAAATGTTACCCAATAGACTGTCTGGGGGAGAGCAACAACGGGTAGGCATTGCACGAGCCATAGTCCATAAGCCAACTATTTTATTGGCTGATGAGCCAACGGCTAATCTTGATGCTGATTTATCAATGGACGTCATGAAATTATTTGAACAGTTAAATCAGGCAGGTGTTGGAATTTTGGTCGCAACACATGATTTGGCACTCATTGCCAGTATGAAATACCGGATTGTTATGTTGAAAGGAGGTCGAGTATGTTAGAGCTGTTACGTACACGGCTGGCATTTCATGTAGACGCCAGCTCCAGCAGCTTTCGTTTTCTCAAGAGCAAACCGTTAGCGACTCTGATGACCGTGGTGGTCATCGCTCTTACATTGACCTTACCTGCTTTATTCTGGATTTTTACTGAGAATTTTCAACAACTGAGTGGTGACTGGCAGCGTGGAGGACATATCGCACTGTATCTTGACTCGTCCATACCGGCCGATGACTTGGCGGTTCTTGAACGGGTGCGTGCAACACCGGACGTAGCTGAGGCATCGTTAAGATCGCCTGCAGAAGGTTTGGCTGAATTGCAACAACAAGATGGGATGCAGGACATCATGCAATATCTGCCTGAAAATCCTTTGCCCGCTGTGATAGATGTCATCCCCGCGCCGAATGTGAACACAGTGGAAAAATCTGACGAATTGTATCAACAGCTCAAAGCCTATCCGCATGTCGAGCAAGCCAGATTTGACTTGCAATGGGTCAGTAGATTTTACTTACTGCGTGATATTGCGTCTAAAATTGCCCGCGGAACAATGATTTTGCTGGCCTCAGCGGTCGTTATCATCATTGGCAATATCCTGCGTATGGCGATTCATAATCGCTATGAAGAAACACATGTATTGACGTTTATTGGCGCGGGTAATTCGTATATCATTCGTCCGTTTTTATATTTGGGTATTTTTTATGGGGTGGCAGGTGCAGTGATGGCCATGGCGTTTGTGCATATCATTACCCTGAGTTTGGCGTCACTCATTGATCAATTGGCACAAACTTATGAAATGCATTATGTGTTTGTGGGGTTGTCGCTTGAGCAAGCGCTGTTATTACTACTGTCTGCAATGACTTTAGGCTGGATTGGAGCGCGGTTATCGGTCAGTTCTTTACGTCGTTTCGGCATGCAACCCATGTAATGGGTTAGCATGAGTAGCGGAGGTTCTTTTTGGATAAAAATCGAGTTTACTTTGCCAATCGCGAAAATGTCAGTCGATTTTTCAATCGTTGGGATTTACTGTTACTGATATTAGTGTTTTCTGTTTTATTTTTTTTAGGGTGGGCAAGCCAGCAGATGGCTACTCCATACTCCCTGGGCGAACCGTTGCCCATATCACTTGCCCCATCACAATTGCCATTTTATGCCCTACGCACAGTATTGAGGATGTTTATCGCGCTCACATTCGCCATTTTGTTTACCTTTGTGGTTGGTTCTCTGGCTGCAAAAAATCGGCGTGCAGAGCAAGTTATCATTCCGGCGATTGATGTGTTGCAATCGGTGCCGGTATTAAGCTTTCTGGCGATTAGCATTACCGGTTTTATACATTTATTTCCAGGCAGCTTATTGGGACCCGAGTGTGCGTCTATTTTTGTTATTTTCACGGCCCAAGTCTGGAATATGACCTTTAGTTTTTATCAGTCGCTTAAATCAGTGCCTGGTGATCTGCATGAGGTCGCGTCCATGTTTCAGCTGTCGGCCTGGCAGCGTTTTTGGAAAGTCGAAGTCCCTTGCACATTATCCGGCCTGTTGTGGAACATGATGATGTCGATGTCTGCGAGCTGGTTTTTTGTGGTGGTGTCAGAAGCAATTGTTGTGGCACATCAGGATATTCGCCTGCCCGGTGTCGGCTCTTATATTGCATTGGCTATTGAACAGCGTGATCTGCATGCAGTGGGCTATGCGATTTTAACCATGATCGTGGTTATCTTTTTATATGATCAAATTTTATTTCGACCTTTGATTGCCTGGTCTGAAAAATTTAAAATGGAACAATCTGGAGAAGAGGAATATCAGTCTTGGTTGATTGACTTGATTCGTCGAAGTCGTTTGATAACCCATGTGGATACCGGATGGCAGATGCTTAAAGATATGTTTGTTAACGCTCAGTGGTTAAGGAAGCGCGTCCGTAAAACCGTGAAAGAAATCGATTTTAAACGGCAAAAACATATGGATTTGATTTGGAATGTGATCGTTCTGATGGTTCTCATGACCAGTGCGTGGTTCTTATCAGGTTATATTTTATCTACGGTGAGTGTGCATGAAATTTTACATGTCTTTTTATTGGGAGCAGCGACTGGATTGCGTGTGATCGTGCTGATTATTCTTAGCTCGATGTTGTGGATTCCTGTCGGGGTATGGATTGGCCAACGACCTCATCTGGCACAAAAAATTCAGCCGGTTATTCAGTTTGTTGCGGCATTTCCCGCTAATTTATTTTACCCACTGTTTGTTATTGCGATTGTGGGTTTTGATTTGAGTGTGGAAATTTGGGTTACTCCTTTGATGATTTTGGGCACGCAATGGTATATTTTATTTAATGTCATTGCGGGTGCTTCAATGATTCCTCGCGATTTGTGTCTGGCGGCCGATAATTTTGGTGTAACAGGCTGGCAGTGGTGGCGACGCCTTGCATTGCCGGGTATATTCCCGTTTTATATAACCGGGGCGATTACAGCGGCAGGCGGTGCATGGAATGCCAGTATTGTTGCAGAATATGTGAGTTGGGGGAATACAACCTTGAAAGCTACTGGTTTGGGGGAGTACATTCAAACGAGCACTCTGATCGGTGATTTTCCTAAAATTGCGCTGGGTACAGCGATAATGTGTATTTATGTGCTTATTTTTAATCATTTAATTTGGCGCCCGCTTTATAATCTGGCGCAAGAGCGCTTTAATTTCAACTGAGATCCCAATATGTCTGAAACCATTATTGCCATTGACCATTTACGCAAGGCATATAAAAAAGCATCAACCCAGGATTTATTGGTTCTGGATGATATTAATTTCAAATTACAAGAGGGTGAAATTGTTGCCCTGCTTGGAAAATCAGGATCGGGTAAATCGACTCTGTTGCGGATTATTGCAGGCCTTGTTTCGCCAACCAGTGGTGATGTGTCCTATCGAGGAAAGCTTGTAACACAGCCTGTGCGTGGCATTGCAATGGTGTTTCAATCGTTTGCTCTCATGCCTTGGTTAACGGTATTGGAAAATGTGGAATTGGGGCTTGAAGCGCAGGGAGTTGGTCGTGAAGAACGTCGTCAGCGCGCGATTGAAGCCATTGATATCATTGGTCTGGATGGTTTCGAATCGGCATTTCCCAAAGAGTTATCCGGTGGTATGCGTCAGCGGGTGGGATTTGCGCGGGCTCTGGTGATTAACCCGGATGTGTTGTTGATGGATGAACCTTTTTCAGCACTGGATGTGTTAACAGCAGAAAATCTTAAGTCGGATTTATTGGAGTTGTGGCAGGAGAAAAAAACCAACACCAACGGCATTTTACTGGTGACGCATAATATTGAAGAAGCTGCGATGATGGCCGATCGCATTGTGATTTTGGGGAGTGATCCTGGGAATATTCGAGCTGATTTAGCGGTTACGCTAGCACAACCACGTGACACGGAATCGCCAGAGTTTCGTGATTTGGTGGATAGAATTTATACCTTGATGATTAGCAGTGGTCCTAAGGGAAAAACAAGGCACGCTGCTCGTGAGCGCCAAATCGGTTTAGGGTATCGTTTGCCTGATGTGGATCCATCAGAAATATCTGGTTTGATTGAAACCATGACCTCATTTGAAAACCGGATTGATTTGCCTGATCTTGCCGATGAGCTGGCGATGAACGTAGATGATTTATTCCCAATTTTGGAAATGTTGGAAGTGCTGGGCTTTGCTGAGATTCTTGAGGGTGATGTTCATCTCAGGGAGTTAGGCAAGCAATTTTCAGAAGCCGATTTGCAAGAGCGCAAGCAATTATTTGCGCAACGACTCTTGGAAAAAATTCCTTTGGCACGCTATATCCGGAGGGTTCTGGATGAAAAAGTTGGTCATCGTGTGTCAGAGGAGCGGTTTTTAACCAAACTTGAGGATTATTTAAGCGAAGAAGAAGCCGAACGCGTGCTACGCACCATGATTGACTGGGGACGTTATGCTGAGATTTTTGCCTATGATTTCAAGACCGGGTTTTTGAGTCTGGAGAATCCCGGAATAGTGAATGGGGGATGACATGGGAGGTTATGGCGTTTATTTCTACTAAAAGTTGATTTTTTAAGTATGCTGCCGTATAATGACCAGAAAAAGTTAAACTAATAAACAAATTATAGTATTCGTCTTTGCGAGCCAAAAGCGAAGACGGGGGACATAATCACGGATGATCTTTTGTTTTTACCAAGGGCTGTTGACAATTCAGATCTCGACAGGGCAAATGTCAACAGCCCCTACTCAATCAGGATCATATCAAATGGTTAAATCCACTAAAAAATCACTCCCCAAAAAAAACGACTCAGATCATTTTTCCTTGTTTAAAAAGAGAAGAATTGATTTTTATGAATCTTATGAACTCATTATCGCACTGATGGCGCATAAGAGCTCTGCATCTGCCGCGGCTAAGCTTTATCTCGACCCTACGAGTTTCGCTCATCGTTTGACCCGTCAAGGGTTGAGGCATTCCTCCATAAAGTTAACACAACTCATGGCCGGAGCATCAAGACATAATGCAGATAAGGTTTTGTCATATCTGCTTACACTAGATGCGGTCTCATTACCTTCATACTACCGAAGGCCTCCTCTTGAAAAAGCATATAAAGATTACAATTCGTTGTTACGGAATGCAAACACTGCTGCCAATCCTGAACTGTTCTATCTGACCCGTGTACTTGCGGCTATTTGCTCTACATCAACCAAGACAGAAGCTGCCTCCCTTTTGGAGCTTACGGTGTCTACCTTATTCGAGTACCTTAATGAAAATAACTTGGCCTACTCTCATATAAAAAATACATATCAAGACTGTAATGAAAATAAGAATTTCTGCGTCAGTATCCCTTCATTAAGCAGTACATCCTTGTCATCGTCATCTACGGGGTCAAATACCACGATCGCATTAACCGACCATAGCGAAACTGAGAGGTCAATCACCTCAACCAGCAGTTCATCTCAAATGGGCGATCACTCTCCTGTGAGTGTTTATTCTGATTTTGATCATGATAATCTGGTGGAGCAGAATGACCATTGGTCGTCTTTAGTGACCTCGCCCATGACGATTTCAATTTCACCCGAGCTGTTTACAACGACTCAGTTCCTTGGTTTGTTTGCTCAATCAAACTATGTTCCTGATTCTGAGCTGGATTTCGACAATTTAGAGTCCGATTGGCTACTAGGCGCAGGCTCTGTTTAACCTGTCTTTGGATCTCGCGAATAAGTCGCGGGAGCGGGACGTCGGGCTTCAATAGTTTGAGTATTTTTATGACCAAGAGGAAAAAAATTCCATGGAGTTGAGCGTTTCTTGATGACCTGTTCAGGCGCTGTATTGGCATTATTTGGCAAGATTAATGGAGCACTCGGCTGAGGATTCATGGTTGGTAATGGTTCTGCTAATGGTTCTGGCAATGGTTTTGGTAATGGTTTTGGTAACCCGAAACTCTGTTTAAACGTCTCTAACGCATTCAAAACATCGTCCAGCGGTTGGATATTTGAGTTAACCAGTAATGGCTTTAATACGTCTATTTGCTGATGGATGTGGTTAATTTCATTTGCAATTACCTGAAGATAGAGCTTTATTGTGCTGGTCTGCTGTAATAAAGTGCTCGTGTTAATAGCCGCTAAAAATGCCGTGGTTACATTAATCGTGTCGTTAATTTTATCGTAAAAATCCTTGGATGGTTCTGGAGTTAATTGTCCAATAGAATTATAGCCAAAAATAATTTTATCATTATCTGCTATCAAAAAATGACTGGCTTCCAGGGCAATCAATTGTTCAGGACTGAATGCACTCAAAACATAGGCCATGTCAACACGAACCGCATCCGCAATGTAAGATAATTCAGACAGTAGACGAGGATTGCCTAATTTATCACGAATAGTTTCTGCTCCTGCTCCTGCTTGGCCAGATTCGATCAGCAATGCCTGATTTAAAATATCATCGAAGGCAACATCTGGGTTGTAGTTTAATGTCGATTTTACAAATTGTTTAATGACATCCTTAACCAGGCTGTCAACACGCATATTATTTTGATCGGCTAAATTTGCCAATTGTTTGATGAGTAACATACGATATAAAATAAATGAGTCATTATTTTGAAAAGCGCCATGCCAATCAATGTTGTCTTCATACTGATTCAGTGAGCAAAGAAAATTAAATGATTCATTGAGATAATCATGGATGTTTGCAGAATTGATTTTCTCCTCAATCCGTACAGTATGATTGGATGGAAGACCCAGCATGTTTCGGTAACGAATATCTCCTTGCAAAATCCACGGGGCTTTGGGTGTATCATTTAATTTAAGCTGAATGGTAAACGCTGTATCTAAAAACCGTTGATAGGGATGATTTTGATTAGCAGCACTATTGACAACAACCACTGGTGCCAGGCGCCTCACTTGATCAAGATCACTTCTTAATCCACCTAGTCCCCCTATGGAAATCGGATCGGTGTAAAATTTGACAAAGATCTCTGGCAAAGCTCTGGTACTTAGTGTTGATGGAATGAACCCTATAATTTCTAATACCTGTTCTTTTATTTTTTGGACTGATTCAAATGTTCTTATAAACTCCGCATTGTCAGGATTTATCAAATAATCGATTGTTTCTTTGATAAATGGAGTCAAACTGTCTACGGTGGGTTGCTGAGTTGTTGTTGAAGTCATATAGGACAGCAATTTGGTTTGCAACGACTGAGTCTGGTTATGGGCGCCATCAACCAGCGCCTGAATACGCTCAGACAAGTCGATTTCCACCACTTTGCTTTCGTTAAAACGACTGGCAAATTCTCTAATCCATGCCCTGACGCCACCGAGAGCAATATGTTTTTGAGAATCACCGCGCAAAATTTTTAAAAAACTGGAATGATCGTTATCATCGTATTTTTTTAGTTCCGTCAGATCCTTACTCGTGGTAATAACCACCGTTTGAAGTAGTGTGGTTAAACGTTTTTGTTCCATGGTAATGCTATCAATGGCACCTTGAATGGCATGACGATTGTTCTTATCTCGTTTATAGTACAATGCGTCTGTTTGAGTGATGGCTAAATGCGTGCCTATGGCCCCAAGGGCTGCAGCCGCAAGAGCAATACTGACCAGTGCAAAAACAGGTATGAACAGCGTAGTGACTGCAAAAATACCTACAGCAAACGATGCTGTAATTAATCCAGCCATGAAGTCAATAAGATAAAGGTAGCTTCCCAGAAAGCCGGGTTGATTTATCTCATTTTCAAGAAAATCAATGCAATTTTTAATAAATTGAACTTGCATTTGTTGAGTAAATTTCTGCCGATTTTCATTTGATTCAAAATGACGCTTAAACCATAAACTAAATTCACTTTCCTGTTTTTCATCATGGATTTCCTTGTCGTGAATTTCATGAATTTTTTTAAATGCCTGTTGAAACAATTCATTTAATTGCTCTAAAAAATACACTTCAATGGCAAGATTAAAATCTTTTTCAACAAAATCATGCGTGTTGTTTGAAGAGTAATACTGACTTTTGAACGCGTCACGCATACTAATTTTATTTTTGTCACCAAGACCTAGTAACAGGCATTCTCGAAAATGAAATAATTTGACTAGCTCCGCAGACAGGGCTGAATAACGTTCATCAGTAAAACCTGCTTTTTTCATTTCTGCTTCACAGGTGTTAAAATCGGCATGGGCTGGTTTTTCATTACTCTTATCCCACGTGGTATAGATTAACGCGCTACAACTTGCGCCAATAGCCGTTGCAAATCCTCCCTGGACGGCCGTTTTTACGCCAAACAGATCAGCTGAGGGAGCGTGTTGCTCAGTGGCAAAAAAAAGTCCCCCTATAAGCATCCCCAAAAACGCTGAAAATGTACCACGTTCCACATTTTCCGTGACCGTTGAGCCTCTTATATCTTCATTCAAGTCGGCTTTTTTCAGTTCACGAAAATTATTGATATAAGTCAGGTAACGGTCTATGAGGGTTTTTTTGTTTTCAGTGCCTGGTATGCCCAGATGGGGCACCATCTGTGTTTCAAGATAATCTTGATGATTTTTTTCTATGATAGTGAAATATTCATTAATGGTTCGTTTCTTGAACATATCTGGTTCCTTCCAGGTTAGGCATTGGACAAAAGAACATGAAAAAAGACTCATGTCCTTCTGTCCATGATAATGAGTTCACTTCAATTCCAAATCGAGTGGCTTTCTTCATCAGCCTGAACAATATAATGTTGTTTGTCAACGGCCCCTAAAGTAATTGGTCAAATTTAGATACTGCTTACCAAGCTTTGATGCTCTGCTATGCACGTATCAATATCGTCTGCGGTATAATTTGTCTTATACGGTCCTGTTGTAAGCCACCCCTTGCTTACTTTATATGCATCAATTTCACGATTTAACTCGGGTAACATTAATTTAACCGTCGCTACTACGGTAGCTAGCGTCTTTTCAGAATTTAAAGCACGAATACAAAATCTTCCTGCGACATGTAAAAAATCTACTTTTTGACCTGTACGTTCTGAGATGGACTCTACCCAAGTTTGAACTTTTCTCATTGGCCAATCATGCAACACAAGTATAGTTATTCCATCCAGACCTGCTAATGTCTTATCCGTTATTGTTTCGTTCGGAAAAAAATGATTTTTTTTCATATGTTTCTCTCTATGTTATTTGTGAGTTATTTAATCAATCGTAGATTATAACACACACTGGTTGATTTTATGCTCAAAAATTAGATGCGTTTACTCTGGGGCATAGCCTGAAGAATAAGGCTCAATTCAACAGACCCTAGGTTTAAACCCAAGGATAATCGCAATTAGGTTGGGTTGTAACCCAAGTCAATTTAATCCCGCCAGATAATACGCTACTGCTTCCATATCCTCATGATTCATGCGTGCACTGATATCTCGCATGATTGAATTGAGATCATTGAGGCGAGTCTTGTTTTTGAATGCCAATAATTGCTGAATGGTATAGGTAGGTTGTTGTCCGGCCAGTACAGGGAAGCCTGCTTGTGCATTGCCCGTGCCTTGTGGACCATGGCAGGCGATGCAGGCGGTGATGTGTTTGGTGAGATCACCACGACGGTATAGGTCTTCGCCGCGAGCTAGGTATTTCTCAGGTGTATTGCCTTTGGGCAGGGGCAAACTGGCATAAAATTCGGCGATATTAGAAATATCATCGGGGCTTAATTGCATAACCATCGGCGTCATGATGGCGGCATTGCGTGTGCTGGCGTCTTTATAATCGCGCAATTGTTTTGCCAAATAGGTGGCATGCTGACCGGCAAGGTTGGGCCAGTCAGGATTCATACTGACGCCTTGAGAGCCATGGCACCCTGCACATATAGCGGATTTTTCCTGTCCTGCCTGGGGATTGGCTATGGTATGCAGTGAAAACAGGGTGCATAGTAGAGCGAATAGCAAACGTTTCATTATTGTCTCGTTAAAAAGAGGGAGGCTGTGCGCAGTATATGATACACTGTGTTGCAAGAAATCCCAAAAATGAAGTTAAGACTATGAATCCTTATTCGCAAGCCACATTCCTGAAAAGCGCAGCACTGGTCTCCCAATTGCCAGTTGACACGGGCTACGAAGTAGCTTTCGCCGGACGCTCTAACGCCGGTAAATCCAGTGCATTGAATTGCTTGACGAATATTCGTCAACTGGCGCGCATCAGCAAAACGCCAGGCCGCACGCAGCTTATCAATTTGTTTACAGTAGGCGATGAAACGCGACGTTTAGTTGATTTACCAGGATATGGTTATGCCAAAGTTCCTTTGCAAGTTAAAAAAGAATGGCAAAAAAATCTCGCTCATTATCTTGATGTTCGAACCAGCTTGCGCGGGTTGGTATTATTGATGGACATCCGCCATCCCCTGAAAGAACTTGATCAAATGATGATCAACTGGGCCTTTGACAGGCAGCTTCCAGTACATATACTTCTGACGAAAGCCGATAAATTAAGCCGTGGTCAAGCACAAAGCACCGTGTTGCTGGTGCGCAAGCATTATGAACTGATGCATGATTTGTTGACGGTGCAGTCGTTTTCATCGTTAAAAAAACAGGGTGTTGATGATTTGATTGAGGTGCTTAATCAATGGTTTGAGTGGCATACAGATACAAAATAACTCCAGAGCCACGCGCGTCATCGGCAAGCAGAACCTTGTTCACTTATTCTTTAGTTATATGCTCTATCATTGTGATTTGCTCCTGAGATGATTCCGTTGATAATATTATGCAATTATAGATCACATATTGATAAGTGTAATCAATTGGACGCCTTCACCTGCGCTCAGGATGAGGTACTTGGGGGAGTTGCAATCATTTTAATTATCGCTGAAAAGTCCAAATTGCTCATTCCAGCATCATTAAATTGTTGATAAAGGTGGGTAGCCTGTTCTCCCATCGGTGTCTTGACTCCAACATCCTCTGACGAACGCTGGCTTAAGCATAAATCTTTTAACATCATGGCAGCGGTAAAGCCGGCCTGATAGTCGTGGTTGGCGGGAACGTTGTCCAGTATTTCGGGTACAGGAACATACTGATTCATTACCCAGCATTGGCCTGACGAGTGGGTGACTACTTCAAATAATTTTTGTGGGGTTAAACCCAAGCGCTCAGCCAAAATAAAGGCTTCGGAAACCGCAATCATGGATACACCAAGAATCATATTGTTACATATTTTTGCCGCCTGTCCGCTGCCCGGACTGCCTGTGTGAATGATTGTCTTGCCCATGTGAGCTAAAATGGGTTTTGCTTGGATAAAGGCTTCCTCACTACCACCGACCATAAATGTCAGTGTTGCACCTGCTGCACCTTTTACCCCGCCAGACACGGGGGCGTCGAGTGCTATCAAGTGATAAGTACTCGCCTCCTTGTGTATCTTTCGTGAGGTTTTTACGTCGATAGATGAACAGTCTATAAATAAGGTATTGCTGGTGGCGGCTGTGAATAAACCATTCTCGCCAAGGCAGACATGCTCAACTTGCTGGCCTGTTTGCAGCATGGTGATGATTATGTCCTGATCGCGAGCCGCAGCTTGTAGGGTCTGTGCCTTAACGCCACCGGCATTTTGGAAGGCGTCCATGGCCGCTGCTTGTAAATCAAATCCTGTGATCCGGTGACCTGCCTTGACCAAGTTGATTGCCATGGGCAATCCCATGTGTCCCAATCCAACAAATCCTATGTTTGTCATGATGATCCTTGCTATTTATGTGTAGGCATACTGAATGTCTTTTCATTGGATTCAGTCTCTAGCCATTTACTGGTGATTGTTTTGCGCCGAGTGTAAAAATTAAAGCTTTCTTTGCCGTGCATGTTGGTGTCCCCAAATGACGAATTTTTCCACCCTCCAAATGGGTGGCTGGCTATGGGTACCGGGATGGGGATATTAATGCCCACCATGCCCACTTGTACCTGCTGGGCATATTCTCGTGCAGTGTAGCCATCACGTGTAAAAATAGCCGTGCCATTGCCATATTGATGGCGATTAACCAAAGCAAGGGCTTGCTCAAAATCGGCGACTCGCACAATCACCAGTACAGGACCAAAAATTTCTTGTTGGTAAATAGACATGGATTCAGTGACGTTATCAAACAATGAGGGTCCAATAAAGTAGCCCAGTGGATGGTTTGGATGTTTGAAATGACGACCATCAATGACCAATTTTCCTCCTTCAGCTACACCTTTATCAATCGCATCAAGCACGCGCAGTCGGTGGGCGCTACTAATCAGTGGTCCCATATCACAGCCAAGCGTGTCGCCTGCATCGATTTTCATGTTATTGATTAAAGGGGTTAGTTTGGCAACCAAGTTATCAGCGGTTTGCTCGCCAACCGTCACCACGACAGAAATAGCCATGCAACGTTCGCCAGCAGAACCAAATGCGGCGCCAACCAGCGCATTTGCGGCTTGATCAAGATCAGCGTCTGGCATGACAACGCCGTGATTTTTGGCTCCACCAAACGTATGTGCACGGATACCCCGTGCAGTGGCCGTGGTATAGATGGATTTGGCAACGGCAGTTGAGGCCACGGCGGTAAAGGCTGCAATGTCCGGATGATTTAATAAATATTCAACGGTAGTTTTATCCCCTTGCACGCAATTCACAACGCCATTAGGCAGTCCCGCATCGCTTAACAATTCCATCAGGCGAATCGGAGCCGATGGATCTTGTTCAGATGGCTTGAGAATAAATGTGTTACCGCAGGCAATCGCCGGAATCATCATCCAGAGGGGAACCATCACGGGAAAATTAAAGGGGGATACGCCTGCACATACGCCCAATGGTTGGCGAAAGGTATAGCAATCGATATGATTTGAAATGTTGTTGGACACGCTGCCTTCCATTTGCGTGATCAGACCGCAGTAAAATTCAACTGCTTCGATACCCCGTGCTATGGAGCCGCGCGCATCATCGATGGTTTTCCCATGTTCGCGAGTCACCATGCGGGCTAAATCCAGCTGATTTTTTTCCAATAACTCACGAAATTTGAACAGAATATGCGCTCGTTTTGTCGCGGGTGTGTGTGACCATGTCCGCCCGGCTTTTTTTGCAGTTGCAACTGCGTTATCACAGGTTGTTGTACTGGCGAAATGGACTTGTCCTATTGCTTCACCCAGCGCTGGATTATAGATAATATGGGTTTTGGGGGTGGATTCAATGACCAGTTTGCCGGCGATGTAATGAGGTACGGTATATGGCATATGCAAAACTCCTTTAAATACGATAACCTTTCTCAATGCTCATGAACCACATGCATGGACAGAAGGACATGAGTCTTTTTTCATGTTCTTCTGTCCAATGTCCAAACGTGCTCCAATCCATAATATAACCCATTCAGCTGTTGCACACGCTGACAAGCGAGGATCAAGCCGGGCATAAATGAGCTGCGATCAATGGTGTCGTGGGTGATGGTGAGTGTTTCACCGATGTTGCCAAAAATGACTTGTTGTCGTGCAAGAATGCCAGGTAGGCGCAGTGAGTGGATGTTCACGTCATGGTGCGTGGCACCGCGCGCGCCAGGCAGTAGTTCTTTGAGAGGCAGTTTTGTTTTCGCCATGCATCGCGCTGCTGCAATAAGTTCTGCGGTTTTGATTGCCGTGCCGGACGGTGCATCCAGTTTTTGCGGATGATGTGCTTCGATAATTTCCACATCAGGCAGCAAGCGTGCGGCGTCGGCTGCAAAGCGCATCATCAGAACTGCGCTGATCGAGAAATTGGGCACAATAACACCGCCAAGTTTTTTTTCTTCACACATTTGGCGAAGTGTCTGGATTTGCTCCTCGAGCAAGCCACTAGTACCGATTACAGGATGAGCGCCTTGGTTGATAATAGCCAAACAATTTTCATAAACACAATCAGCGCGGGTAAGATCAATCACAATTTGCGCCTGTGTTCTGGACATGGCATCGATTAAATCATCATCGCGCCCCAAACTGGCGACCAATTGAAAATCAGGATGTTCCTGAATGGTTTTACATGCCTGAACACCCATTTTACCATGAGCGCCATTGACAATAACTCTATTGGATATCACGACTGTCACTTTTGGGTGTTGGGGTTTTATTTTTTTCAGCTTTCTTGACGCTGTTCCATGCCCATATGCTGGCCGGGATCCAGCCAATGACCGTTACTTGCATAATGATGGCGATGAACGCGCCAACCGGATCATCATTGATTAATAAAACTAACCAAGGAAGTGCTATAGACAAAAAAAACATTGAAGTCCGTTTCACTTTCATTTTGATAGAATCCTTGTGTAATTCAAAGAATAAAAGTATATACCTGTTCTCAATTACTTGCAAAACGAAGGCGATTGCTGTACATTGGATGTTCATTTTTATGGATGGTTCTATTCTTCTTTGAGTCCAATTTTTAAGGGTTATCGTATGAGAAAACAGGAGCTGCACCCACGTACTGCAGTGATCAATCAAAAGCAAAAAAATATGTCTAAAAAAGCGCGGCTAGACGCATTATCTTGGCTCGCTAGTACCTTTCCGAACGTATTTGACAATACTATTCGTATTCAACCACTGAGTTTAGGGATTATGCGCGATATATTGGCACACCCCGACGCAGCTGGAATGTCCAAAAGCAAGTTACGGGAAGCGGTGGTGTTGTTTACTCGTCGAATTGATTACATGACCTGCCTCAAAGCGCGTGAAATGCGTATTGACCTGAACGGCAATCCTGTGGCGCAAGTGACAGAAGAAGAATCAGCACTTGCAGCGGCTAAAATCAAAAAACGAGTGGACAAAAGCGCTAAAAACGCACGTAAAAATTTGATCGGCTCATCATCTGTTAAGCCACCATACAGTCAGCGACCGGTTAATCAACCGACACAGGAATTTGCTCCTTACTACCCTGAACGCGCGCCAGCCTATAGCGTGCAAAATAATACCGCGCCAGCAACACATGTTGCGTCTGTGACGATAACTCATAAGCAAACCCGTCAATATGATCCTGATGCCGTAGCGAGATTGAAAGAAAAACTGGGATTGTCACGTAAGAATATGGAGACTGTCACGTAGGTTGGGCCTTGGCCCAACAATGACGTGGTAATGTATGGTTGTTGGGCCGAACGGCCCAACCTACGCGTTAACCATTAGCCCGTGCTTCCAACACCGCAACAGCGGGTAGTGTCTTGCCTTCCAGATATTCCAAAAACGCACCACCACCGGTGGATATATATGATAATTGATCAGTCAGATCATATAGGTCAATCGCGGCCAATGTATCACCACCACCAGCAATACTAAATGCATCGTTGTTAGCGATAGCAATAGCTAATGCGCGGGTGCCATATGAAAATTGAGGGAATTCAAATACACCAACGGGGCCATTCCAGATAATCGTTTTTGCACCAGCCAAAATATTAATGTAACGCATGACGGTTTCAGGCCCAATATCCATGATCATATCGTCCTTGGCTACGTTAGCCAGTGATTTATTGTATGCGGGACAACTGTCACTAAATGCTTTACCCACAACCACGTCCGATGGAAGTGGGATTTTACAACCTGTTTCCGTGGCTAACGCCAGAATAGCGCGTGCCTCATCAAGCAATTTGTTCTCGTACAGAGATACTCCAATTTCGTTGCCTTGGGCTTTAAGAAATGTATTGGCAATACCGCCACCTGGAATTAAGACATCCACCATCCCGACCATTTGTTTAAGCAAGGATAGTTTAGAGGAAACTTTTGCACCACCAACCACGGCAATAATGGGCTTTTCGGGTGCTCTTAATACATGTACCAGCGCTGTAAGCTCACGAACTAACAAGGGGCCTGCTACCGCAATGGGGGCGTATTTTGCTACTCCGCAGGTTGATGCATGGGCGCGGTGTGCAGTACCAAATGCATCCATGACGAAGATGTCGCATAAGGAGGCCAGTTGTTTGGCTAAGGTATCGTCATTCGCTTTTTCACCTAAATTAAAACGTACATTCTCGCAGAGAACCAACTCACCAGGTGCTACATCAACTCCACCTAAATAATCGTTTACAAAATGTACCGGGCATCCCAGATGAACTCTCAGATAGTCGGCGACAGGCGCGAGAGACAGTCGATTATCCGTATGTCCTTCTTCGGGTCGTCCGAGATGAGACATGACAATGACTGCTGCTCCCGCTTGCACAGCAGCGCGCAATGTTGGCAACGCGGCTTGCAAGCGCTGATCGCTGGTAATAATGCCATCTTTGATGGGTACATTTAAATCTTCGCGAATCAAGACACGCTTGTTGCGTAAATCAATATCACTCATTTTGATAAGGTTCATGGTTGTTCCTTAAAGGTTCATCATGTGTTTCGCCGTATCCAGCATACGATTGGCGAAACCCCATTCATTATCATACCAGGCAACGACCTTGACTAGATTCCCCAGTACTTTTGTTTGGGTGGTATCAAAAATCGCCGAGGCCGGGTGGTGGTTAAAATCACACGATACAAGCGGTTCATCGTTAATATGCAATACATCGCTCTGTGCTTTTCGCATGATATTATTGACTTCATCGACCGTTGTTGGGCGCATGGCGATGAACGTTAAATCAATAACGGAAACATTCAAAGTGGGCACTCGCATGGCGAAACCATCCAGTTTACCAGCCAATTCAGGCAAGACCAAGCCTACGGCAGTTGCGGCCCCTGTTTTGGTCGGGATAATAGACTGAGTGGCTGAACGGGCGCGGTGCAAATCTTTGTGGTTGCCATCCAGTAACATTTGATCCTTGGTGTATGAATGCACGGTATTTAATAAACCCGATTCAATTCCAATTGCATCATTCAATGGTTTCACAACAGGAGCCAGACAATTCGTTGTGCACGACGCATTGGACACAATGACATCAGAGGCTTTCAATACGTGGTGGTTAACGCCATAAACAATGGTCGCGTCGGAATGTATTCCTGGCGCTGATATCAAGACTTTTTTGGCTCCCGCAGTAATATGCTGCATGGCACTTTCGCGCTGTGTAAAATGACCGGTACATTCAAATACCAGATCGACATCCAACTCTTGCCAAGGCAATGCACTGGGTCGACGATCGGCAGTAACAAGGATTGAATGGCCGTCAACAATCAGATGCTGGCCGTCAACCTTAACCTCACCATTGAAGCGTCCGTGTGTGGAGTCATAGCGAGTTAAATGAGCGGTGGTATTAATACCGGATACGTCATTGATAGCGACTATATTAAAATCATTTTGGCGCTGGTTTTCAAAAATTGAACGTAAAATACAACGACCAATGCGGCCATAGCCATTAATTGCTACACGTAATGTCATACTGCTTCTCCGAGTTTTTATCTAATTTTTTAAGGCGGCGACAATTCTTTCAACCGTGATTCCCAACTCCTGATATACGTCTTTCGCGGGTGCTGAAAAACCAAACCTGTCAATACCAATTACGGTGCCATCCAGCCCCACAAAACGATACCAGTACGCGCTCGCCGCGGCCTCAATGGCAATACGTTTGCGCACAGCATTAGGCAACACCAGCTCCTGGTATGCCGCGTCAGTCGCCAGAAAACGTTCAGCGCATGGCATTGAAACGACACGCACCTGTATACCCATGGCGCTAGCCTGGTTGGCACTTTCTATGGCCAGTTGTACTTCCGAACCTGTTGATATCAGGATGGCATCGGGTGTTTTCTCGCAATCCTGCAGGATGTATCCACCACGCTTAATGAGTTCGGATCCATTCGTGGTGTGGGTTAACGCGGGTAAATTTTGACGCGATAATAACAGACACGAGGGACCATTGTGTCGCTCCAGTGCTTGTTGCCATGCAACGGCAGTTTCCATGAGATCAGCCGGTCTCCAAACGTGCATGTTGGGAGTCATGCGCAACATTGCAGCATGTTCTATGGGTTGGTGAGTGGGGCCATCTTCGCCCAAACCGATCGAATCGTGGGTATAAACAAAGATGACTCGCTGTTGCATCAATGCACTCAGGCGAACTGCATTGCGGGCATAATCTGCAAACACTAAAAATGTTCCACCATAGGGAATAAAACCGCCATGCAGGGCGATGCCATTCATGATGGCGGACATACCGAATTCGCGCACACCATAATGGAGGTAATTGCCATTAAAATGTTCATGTGAAATAGGGCGACTACCTGACCAATCGGTATTATTGGAACCCGTGAGATCTGCTGAGCCACCCAGCATTTCTGGCAATAGTGACGCATAATGTTCAATACATTGCTGAGATGCCTTGCGGGTTGCAAAAGTTTTGGTATTTTGTTGGCATTGTTCTATAAAGGCATGGCTGTTTGCTTGCCATTCATCAGGTAAATCACCATTAATTCGTCGTAAAAATTCATGATATTCATCAGGAGATTTCTGTTGCAAGGCATGGCAATATTTCAGCCATTGCTGTTCGTCATGCTGTCCTTGCTCTACGTGACTCCATTCTGCATAGATAGGGTCAGGGATGACAAATGCGGGGTAGGGCCAATCCAGAGTTTCGCGTAATTTTTGAGCGTTGTCAGCGCCCAACGGTGCGCCATGTGCCTTTTCACTGCCTGCCACAGCTGATCCATAACCAATGATCGTTTTACAGATAATTAGAGTTGGTTTGTTTGTTTCATTTCTGGCAGCGATTATCGCCTGTTCAATGGCTGTAAAATCATGGCCATCTATTTGATCAATTACATGCCAATTATATGCTCGAAATCGTGCGGCTGTATCGTCGGTGAACCAAGTGTCGACTTCGCCGTCGATGGAAATACCATTGTCATCATAGAAGACAATCAGTTTGCCAAGACCTAATGTTCCTGCCAATGAGCAGGCTTCATGGGAAATGCCCTCCATCAAGCAACCATCACCTATAAATGCGTAGGTATAATGGTTGATCAATGCTGTATCGCTATCATTAAACTCAGTGGCCAATGTTTTTTCTGCAATAGCCATGCCAACTGCATTGGCAAGACCTTGGCCCAGTGGGCCCGTAGTCGTTTCAACACCAGGGGTATCGGTACACTCAGGGTGGCCTGGAGTTTTTGAATGCAGTTGACGAAAATTTTTGAGTTCCTGTAGAGATAGGTTGTAACCTGTTAAATGCAACAGTGAGTAAAGCAGCATCGAACCGTGCCCATTCGACAAAACAAATCGATCGCGATTAAACCATTTTGGGTTTTTTGGGTTATGTTTAAGAAATTTTTGCCATAAAATCGTAGCAATATCAGCCATACCAAGCGGCATACCTGGATGCCCTGATTGAGCTTCTTCAACGGCGTCAATGCTTAAAAAACGAATAGCATGCGCTAACGTTCGGC
>JABDAB010000035.1 GCA_013289415.1 Gammaproteobacteria bacterium | reverse complement strand
CGCACTGTTCGGGGCAAACACGCCATGGAATCTGGTCAAGTGAAACCGGGGCTTAGGCACCAAGGCTGCCAGTCGAGCAATGAAATCCAACGGCTTGTGTTGTTTTTTGATCGAGCAAACTAGAAAATCCATTTGACCCAATAATTTAAGTACAGCGATCCCTGCATTGTTTTTTGGTCAGTCACCCTTTTTTGATTCGTCCCAACTTGTTAATCACTAATTTAACAGCATATTTTGAATTGCTTTTGATTGTAAACGAGCCATTAACAGCATTTTGACTGGCATCCGCGGAAAAAAGCAGGTAATGACGTGATTGGAATCCACGCCAACCGACATGAATACCTGGTGATAGCCAATGCCATTCGTGAATCAGCTTATCATCTGGAATACATCGATGTTTTGCATTATCCATACACAGTAGCATCCCATCAGACCAGTCGTTTGTATTTTGCAAGGGCGTAAGGATTATGTTACTCCCACTAATTAATGCTTGCGTTTTGGCATAGCGTACGGCTCCTTTGATACCATCCTGGATGACCTGAACCTGATTTTTTTGGTGTAGGGATGATTCAAAGGGTATGGTAAAAAATAATATTGTGGCTAGTATGGACAAACTCAATAATAACTCAATTAAAGTGAATGCTCGTAATTTTAGCACGATGATTGAGCAAGGGTTTGTTGTATAAACAACAAATCCTGATAAGCCTGTTTTTTATCTATTGGATGTTGTAGTAAATCAATGGGATGATAGCTCACGATAAGTGGCGTGTTATGGTAAGTGTGGATCTTACCACGCAAACTGCTTTGATTTTGGTCGTCATTTAATAGGAATTGTATTGCATCGTTGCCAATAGCCAGAAGGAGCTGTGGAGGATTGGTGTGTATTTCCTGTATTAAATTGTCAGATAAAGTAGATTTTAAGCGGATATCTTCCGGTAATAATCCAATGCTGTTTAGCATCTTATTGAATAAACTACCCGCCTGTTTATTGATATCCAGAGATTCTCCAATGACCCATAGTTTTATATTCTGACCATGTGGCTTACGGACGATCCAGGATTCGATGCCCATTTGTTGGAGGTAGTATGGGTGGAGAGTTTTGGGCATGGAATGGGATCTCATTTTAAGAACTCACCCATTCGGGCAAGGACAAGCAAGGGCACACTCACGTGCCCAAGCCCGAATAATTACGCTGCATCTCCTTGCTTCTTCTTTTTGGGCATATAAAGATCGGTAATCGTTCCTTCAAAAATCTCTGCAGCCTGTGCAATCGTTTCAGACAACGTTGGGTGAGGGTGAATAGTCAACGCGATGTCTTCTACGTCGCAACACATTTCAATAGCCAACGCGGTTTCCGCAATCAGCTCACCTGCATTAACACCAACAATACCTGCACCTAAAATGCGTTTGCTATCAGGACAGAATAACAGCTTGGTCATGCCCTCTTCTCGACCCATACTCAATGCACGGCCACTGGCTGCCCAAGGGAAGGTCGCTTTTTCATAAGCGATACCTGTTGCTTTAGCTTCTTTTTCAGTCAGTCCTGCCCAAGCCAGTTCAGGATCAGTATAGGCAACACTGGCTATGCATTTTGGATCAAAATAATGCTTCATGCCACAAATCACTTCAGCAGCCACTTTACCTTCCGGAATGGCTTTATGCGCTAACATGGGTTGACCTACCACATCGCCAATGGCAAAAATATGCGATACATTCGTACGCATTCGATTATCAACAGGAATAAAACCGCGTTCATCAACATGGATCCCCGCTTTATCTGCCGCAATATTATTGCCATTGGGCTTGCGACCAACACAGACTAGTACTTGCTGGAAACAAATCGGTTTATCGGTTGCATGGGCACCTTCCATCGCAACATAAATACCCTCTTTTTTTGCATCCATTCCAGTGACTTTTGTTTTGAGCAGGAATTTAACGCCTTTTTTAACCATGCGTTTCTGTAATGCATTCACCAAATCGGTATCAGCGCCAGGAATTAACTGATCCATAAATTCAACAACCGTTACATCCACACCAAGAGCTGAGTAGACGGTTGCCATTTCCAAGCCAATGATCCCACCACCCAGCACCAATAAGCTGCCTTTAATGTCGGCTAACTCCAAGGCACCGGTGGAACTGAAAATACGTTTGTCTTCAGGAATAAATGGCAAGTTCACAGATTCACTGCCTACTGCAATAATGGCATTGGCAAAATCAACTGTAACCTTGCCATCTTTGCTATCCAGCATAATTTGATTTGGACCCGAAAACTGTGCAATTCCTGTGACGACTGTGACCTTACGCTGTTTCGCCAGAGCATTCAGCCCGCCTGTTAATTTAGTCACCACAGAGTTTTTCCATGCGACCATTTTTTTATTATCCAACTCAGGTTTAGCAAATGTAACACCCTGTGCTGCCATTTCGTGTGTTTCATCCATTACTTTGGCGATATGTAATAATGCCTTGGATGGAATGCATCCGACGTTTAAACATACGCCACCCAATGTAGGGAAACGTTCGACCAATACAACATTTTTGCCTAGATCCGCGGCACGAAATGCTGCTGTATAACCGCCGGGACCACTGCCAATTACTACTACGTCTGTTTTAATTTCTTGTGCCATGTTAAATCCTAATTATAATAAAATTCGACGAATATCACTGAGTCCGTCACTTACAAATCGGGCAAAGCGCGCGGCTTCAGCACCGTCAATCACGCGATGATCATAAGAAAGCGATAAAGGAAGCATCAGGCGTGGTTTAAATTCACCCTGATCATAAACAGGTTTTATGCTGGCGCGCGATAATCCCAGTATGGCCACTTCAGGGCTATTCACAATGGGAGTAAACGCAGTACCACCGATGCCGCCCAAGCTTGAAATCGTGAAGCAACCTCCACTCATGTCAGCAGGCATCAGGCCTTTTTCGCGTGCTTTACTGCTTAACCGCGCCATTTCCCTGGCAATGTCCGCAATGGGTAATTGATCCACATCTTTTATAACCGGCACAACGAGCCCATTGGGTGTTTCCACAGCTATGCCAATATTACAATATTGCTTGTAAATCAGGTTATCACCGCTAGTATCCAACGAAGAATTAAATTGCGGGAAAACAGTTAACGCTTTGCTAACAACTTTGCATACAAACGCCAGTATAGTGAGTTTATAATCAGTGCCTGCTTCTGATTTTCTGAATGCTTCCAAATCAGTGATATCCGCTTCATCAAACTGGGTGACATGAGGAATAGTGACCCATGCACGATGTACGTTAACAGCCGTTAATCGCTTGATTTTGTTTAATGGTTTAATTTCAATTTGACCAAATTTTGTAAAATCAATGGTTGGTGCTTTTGGTAAAGAAAATCCCGAACCTGAAACATTTTCATTAAGTTTACTTTTCACAAACTGCTCGACATCAGCCTTGGTAATTCGTGATTTACGCTCACTGCCATGTACTTCAGACAAGTTTACGCCTAAAGCATGAGCCATGCGGCGTACAGCAGGACCTGCTGAGATCAGTGCGGCATTTTCAGATGACACAGGCATCTCGGGAGCAACGGATATCTTTGGCTCTTCTTTGGCGGTCTCAACGGCTGCCTCAACTTTATCCACTGGTTCTGCAGTCTGAGTCTGCGTGGTCTTTTTTTCAGATGTCTCAGGTTCGCTTTGATCTGCCGAAACAGTCAAAATCACATCGCCTTCTGAAACTTTATTTCCCAGTTTCATTTTTATTGAACGCACCACACCTGCTGTTGGAGATGGGATCTCCATGCTGGCTTTATCAGATTCCAAGGTGACTAATGGGGTGTCTTTGGTGATGACATCGCCTTCTTTCACCAGAATTTCAATGACATCCACATCCGTTGCACCACCAATATCAGGTACTTTAATGTCTGTCTCAACTGCCATATATTCCCCTCGATCTAAATTTTGGTGTTTGGACAGAAAGGCATGAGGCTTTTTTCATGCTTTTCTGCCCTAAGTCCGATCTAAATTGTAACTGGATCCATTTTATCAGAATCTATGCCATAACGTTTTATAGCATCCAATACGAGCGATGTTGGTACATCGCCCTGCTCTGCTAATGCTTTCAATGCAGCGACAACAATAAATTTCGCATCCACTTCAAAGAAATGACGTAATTTGGCTCGCGTATCACTGCGACCATAACCATCAGTACCCAACGTGACATAGGGTGCTTGAATAAAGGGTCGAATTTGATCAGCATGTAACCGCATATAATCTGTCGCAGCAATGATTGGCCCCTTTCGTCCCGCCATTTGCTGGCTTACATAACTTTGTTGAGGTTTTGCATCAGGATGCATGCGATTTTGGCGTTCAACAGACAAACCATCGCGTCGTAATTCAGTAAAGCTGGTCACACTCCAAATGTCAGAAGACACAGAAAAATCATCGTGTAATAAACGGGCTGCCTCAATCACCTCACGCAAAATAGTACCACTGCCAAACAATTGCACATGGTGTTTTTTTTGTTTGACACTGTCCTGTAACAGGTACATACCTTTGATAATACCCTCTTCAACACCTGCCGGCATATCAGGATGTTGGTAGTTTTCATTCATCACGGTGATGTAATAAAACACATTTTCCTGTTTTTCAAACATGCGATATAACCCATTTTGAATAATTACCGCTAATTCATAAGCATACGTTGGATCATAAGCCACGCAATTTGGAATGGTAGACGCCATCAAATGACTATGGCCATCCTGATGCTGTAATCCCTCGCCTGCCAAGGTAGTACGACCTGCCGTGCCACCCAATAGAAAGCCACGTGCCTGCATATCACCCGCAGCCCATGCGAGGTCACCAATGCGCTGAAATCCAAACATGGAATAATAAATATAGAATGGAATCATCGACAATTTATTAGAACTATACGATGTTGCAGCCGCCATCCAGGAACAAAAAGCACCTGCTTCATTGATTCCCTCTTCCAAAATTTGACCATCACGCGCTTCACGGTAATACATCACCTGCTCATGATCAACTGGAGTATACAGTTGTCCAACGGGTGAATAAATGCCAATTTGCCGGAACAATCCTTCCATACCAAATGTACGGCATTCATCAGGAACAATCGGTACAATCCTCGGCCCCAGTTCTTTGTCTTTTAATAATGCTGATAAAATCCGTACAAAGGCCATGGTTGTTGAAATTTCACGATCACCCATGCCTTGGGTCACCGCTGCAAATGTAGACAAATCAGGAGCAGTTAAGGGATCTGCTGCTGTATTGCGCGCAGGCAGATAACCACCCAAAGCTTCACGTTGTTTATGCAAGTATTTGATTTCCGGGCTATCATCCGCCGGTTTGTAAAACGGAATTTCGGCTATTTTTTCATCACTAACAGGTATGCTGAATCGATCACGGAACGCGCGCAAGTGATCGATGCTCATCTTCTTTTGTTGATGAGTGATGTTCATGCCTTCTCCTGCCGCGCCCATACCATAACCTTTTATGGTATGGGCCAGAACAACGGTGGGACGGCCTTCGTGCGTGACAGCTTGTGAGTAAGCGGCAAACACTTTTTGTGCATCATGGCCACCACGATTCAAACGCCAGATTTCTTCATCGGACAAGTGCTCAACCATTTTCTTCAATTCCGGGTATTTCCCGAAAAAATGCTCGCGCACAAACGCACCATCATTGGCCTTGTAGCTTTGATAATCACCATCAACGCACTCTTCCATGCGTTTTTGCATTAGTCCATTTTTATCATGAGCAAATAAAGAATCCCAACGTCCACCCCATATCACCTTAATGACATTCCAGCCTGCACCACGAAAAACACCTTCCAAATCCTGGATTATTTTACCATTACCCCGCACCGGTCCATCAAGGCGTTGCAAGTTACAGTTCACAACAAAAATAAGATTATCCAGTTTTTCCTTCACTGCAATAGATAGTGCGCCCAATGACTCGGGCTCGTCCGTTTCACCATCGCCAAGAAATGCCCAAACTTTCCGGCCTTCTGCTTTAATTAAATTACGATTTTCAAGATATTTTAAGAAGCGGGCCTGGTAAATGGCCTGCAAAGGACCTAATCCCATCGACACAGTTGGAAACTGCCAGAAATCGCCCATTAACCACGGGTGAGGATAAGATGACAAACCGTCCACCTCAACTTCTTGTCGGAATTTATCCAATTGTTGCTCGGAAAGTCTGCCTTCCAAAAATGCTCGTGCATAAATACCAGGAGAAGAATGACCTTGAATATAAATCAAGTCACCTCCATGGGTGTCATTTGCTGCCTTAAAGAAATGATTAAAGCCTATTTCATACAACGTTGATGCCGATGCATATGATGCAATGTGACCACCTAATTCTGGTGCATATTTACCTGCACGCAAAACCATCGCAACCGCGTTCCAGCGGATCAGTGCGCTGATGCGCTTAGCCATGCCTTCATCAGGTGGCAATTGTTTTTCTTCATGCGTTCGAATGGTATTTCGATAAGGGGTATTAATTGCTGCGGCAAGGTTTATTCCCTCAGCATTAGCGTGATTGAGCAATTCTTGCAATAGAAATGCAGCGCGTTCACTACCATCAGTAGCCACTACTGCTTGCAAAGCATCCAGCCATTCACGTGTTTCAATGGGGTCGATATCATTATTAATTTCATTTTTCATGAGCAAGTTCCTCGTGTATCTAATCTGTAATATGTGTCAGCAATTAGGAGCTATTTGCAGACGCTGGGGAATTTTTCCTGCACAAGTTTGTATGCATGTACGATAGTCCGTTCGACATTCGCAGGTCGTTTTTCGGCATTGTAGTGGATCACGATAGGAGTTCAATTGACGAATTATACTGTTCCCCTGAATAATTTGTTGATGTTTATAATGACTATATTCTCTGGCAGTACGTTGATTAGCTGACAGGCAGCAGTCAGGACAGCTATTGACGCATGTTTTATTGCACACCATGAGGCGTTGCTGACAGGTTGATGTGCATGCAGCTCGCTCATGAGAATGTTTCATAAAGCCGTCATAGCTCGCGCAGCCTGAGAGCAGGATAACGATACAACAAAACAGAGTACGAGAAAAATAATTCATATAGCAGTCACTCATCGTTAGAATTACACCTACACCCAAGCAACTATAGTACAAAATGCCAATAATACCAAAAATACAATGGTTGCATGTTCAACAAGATTTTCTGCCTGCAGCATTGTTTTTTGCTCACGATTGTCGAGTGCGGACAAGCCACATACACTTATCAGAGTATTATTCTTCTCAGGAATGGAAAAAAATAACTTGCTATAATATTGATAACCGGACTGAAAATTTCCGACCAACAAATACAATAAAGCAGTCATTCTGGCAGGGAGCCAGTCAAATAGAGCCAACACATCAGATGCCTGACGACCAATCGCTGTCAAACCTTGACTCAGTGAAACCAATCGATAGGCCAATATGCCCACAGGTCCCAAAACAAGGTACCAAAACAAAACAGCAAACAACTCACCGTTAGCCTGCGCTAAATAGTTACCAATATCATCATCAAGCATCTGATCTACAGGCTTGGCATGAACGGGATAAAATGGATTAACCGGTCCAAGACAATAATAAAAAATAGCAATATTAAATAATAGACCAATTATACCAAAAAACAGATGATCAATAATATGTAGAGCAGCCCCGACGAACAGCAGCAACGGCAGCACAATCAGCGCAAGCAATATACTTGGCATTAACGCAGGCATCTTGGCTAGTATCTGGTTACCATAAGACATAAACCAATGAAATCGATTGTGAGCACTTTTATGTATAATAAAGCGCTCACTCAACAAACAAAGAACAATCACTAATAGATCCATTTTTACTAATCCTTTCTCATTTCATCAGATAATGACATTGGAGTCGGATATTTCAGCACGACCACATACGACGATACGATAAATGTTAAAATAGTGGTTGCCTGAATCAGATTCGATGCGGCATCAGAAATTAATTTTGTGCTCAATGCAATGCTTGCAACCAGCAGAGAAAATTCACTAGCCTGTCCCAGTCGCACACCAACCTCTTTGGAAATACGTTTTTTTTCGCCTGACTTGATAAACATCAGCTGAAAACACAAAGGCTTAATCACCAACATAAGTCCTGCCAACATACATGCAGGAATCAAAACCTGCGCTGCAAAGCCAAAATTAAACGTAGCGCCGACTGAAAAGAAAAACATAACCAGGAAAAAATCACGCAGAGGTTTCAAGCTCTCGGCAATAAACAAAGAAATAGGACTGGACGCTAATACAACGCCCGCAACAAATGCGCCAATGTCTTCCGATAAACCTAATTTTTGGGCCACTACTGACATACTCAGACACCAACCAATGGACAGCAAAAAAACATACTCTTGCGTACGGTCAAAACGAGCCAATAATTTAACCAGCACAAAGCGCTCAACCAAAAACCCAAAGAAAATCAAAGCAGGCAGTGCGACCCCGACCAGCAGTAAATCATGCCAGTTGAAACCAGCATCCAGCTTTGCGCCATTAATCAAAATCAAGACTATAATAGCGATAAGATCCTGCATCAACAAAACACTGATCATGACTTCACCAGTATGCTGGTGATGGAGAATAGTAGTCGGTAACAGTTTCAAGCCAATAATGGTGCTCGAGAACATCATGGCGGCGCCCAGCACCCATGATTCCGTGTTGGACAAGCCAAACCAGCGGCCGATTAAATAGGCAATGATGGCAAACAAAGCCGAGCTAAACATGGCAATCCATGTCACCTTTTTTAACATATGAATCAGATTTTGTGGTTGCAGATGCAGACCCAACAGGAACAACAGAAAGACAATCCCCACCTCCCCGACTTGTTGCACAGCACTCAAATCAGTGATCAATTTCATGCCCCATGGACCCAAAACCGCACCCAATAGAATATACGCGACCAATAAAGATTGTTTGGTGTAAAGCACGAGCGTTGAAAAAACAGCAGCGCCTGCAAAAATCAGAAAAAATGTATAAAAAACTGCGTTCTCATGCATAAACGTATTACTCCAGAATCAATCTCAGGGAACATATATCCGATTTGTTCCTATAGTTACTCCCCCGCATATGAGTGTAACATAAAATGGCTATGAATTTAGCGGGTTGACGTTAATTTTTCTGGAAAAAACTTTGTAGGGGCGAGCGGCCGCCTTATCATTACCCACATCTTTTGTAAGGCACTGAACAGTCCCCTCTCCCGCGTTGTAAAAACAAGTTAGTGAACGCGGGAGAGGGGGCAGTTCAGTGCCTTACAAAAGATGTGGGTACAGACGGAATATGTGTTTTTTAGGCCAGTAACCGCTGTCTCTCATCTGAATTAATCCGAATTTTCAATTTCCAACCACCTTCATCAATCAACGTTTCACTCAATACAGCGCCCAGCTCATACAGCTGAGCACGCAACTTTGCTTCACCAACCGCAAGAACGATATCTTCTTCAATCACATCACCATGCAATTGCGTAATGATCGCGTCTCGAAGCAATTCAAGACCAGCCCCAGTTTTAGATGAGACCCATACCTTGCAAGTGTTATCCTCATGATCCAGTTTGGCAGGCCAGCCATCTTCCAAATCAATTTTATTGAATACCTGAATCAGTTTCAACTCGTCAATGCCAATTTCCTTTAAGACTTTATTTACAGCGGCTACGTTCTCAGGCCAGTTTGAATCGGAGACATCTATCACATGCAATAATAAATCTGCGTCTTTTGTTTCTTCAAGCGTCGCATGAAAAGCCTCAACCAGGTGATGGGGCAAGTCTCGAATAAAACCAACCGTATCGGCCAATATAACTGATGATGAACCCGGCAAATCTAACTTTCGCATGGTGGGATCGAGCGTTGCAAACAATTTATTCGCCGCATAAATCCCAGCGCCGGTCAGAGCATTGAATAATGACGATTTACCCGCATTGGTGTATCCAACCAGAGAAACACTCGGCATGGCAGCCTTAAGCCGCGCACGTCGGTTTTGATCTCGGCTGCTACGCACTTTATCCAGGCGCTTGTTAATCAGTTTAATTCGATCGCGCAATAAACGTCTGTCTGTTTCCAATTGTGTTTCACCCGGACCACGCAAACCAATACCGCCCTTCTGGCGTTCAAGATGCGTCCATCCGCGAATTAACCGTGTAGACAAATGTTTTAACTGAGCCAGCTCAACCTGTAGCTTGCCTTCAAATGTACGGGCTCGTTGTGCAAAAATATCAAGAATCAAACCGCTACGATCCAACACACGGCATTCCAACAGCCGCTCCAGATTACGCTCTTGTGAAGGAGATAATGCATGGTTAACCAAGACCAGCTCAGCCCCAACAGCCAGAACCTGCTCATGAATTTCTTCAGCTTTTCCAAGACCAACGTAGTATTTGGCCTCAGGAGCAATTCGCGTACTGAGCACGCATCCTAACACTTCAGCGCCAGCGGACGTAGCCAACTCACTAAACTCAGCCAACGCTGTGTCAGCTGCTATACCGGGGAGCGCCAACTGCACTAAAATAGCCCGCTCACCACCTTCAGGACGATCGATCAAGATTACACTCCTATTGGCTCAAATAAAGTCGTTTTAGATTGTAATGTATTTCGATGTATTTAACCAACACCGGTTAAACCGTAACATACAACTCACGTGCCTTGATCCGTTTTCCGTTCAACGCATGATCAATCGCGCGACGCATAATCCATTTGGCGGCCTTCAGCACAGCTGGATGCTCAAGTCTATCATCCGCCATTGCAAGAATACATTCACCGGGAATACCCTGGGTTGCTAACACAACCCCCTTTCCTGCAATAAAGCTATAGTGATTGCCGGGTAAAATGGGCATTTGTGAGAGCGCTTCATGCGTGAGAGAAAATTCATACCCACAGGAAGATAGAAATTGCCATTCAAACCGTCTCAGTGCAGCTTCAATTACCAAACGTTCTGAGGTTTGTGTTAATGCTTGCAATGTTAGTACGTAAGCATCATAAAGTGAGGGACATGGATCAAGCTGCTGCAACCCATGGTAAATAATTTCATTAACATATAGCCCGGCGAACAACGAATCACCTGCAAGCACTAACGACGGCGCGATGACATCGAGTTGGCGAACATAATGCCAGTCGTGCCGCGCATCAACAGTAAACCACAACAGGGTAAAAGCTTGTAACAAAGATTGCTTTTTGGGTGTACGACCACCCTTGCTCAATGCGCTGACCACGCCTTTTTCACGCGTGAAAAAAATAACCTGAGCGCTGGTATCACCTGACCAGCGCTTATGTAAAACCCAACCTTGCAGGCCGTCAGTGGTCATAACCTAATTGCTTCAAAGCCCGTTCGTCATCAGACCAACCTGACTTCACTTTGCACCAGCATTGCAGGAATACTTTTTTACCCAGCAGTGCTTCCATATCCATTCTGGCGCTGGTCGCCATTTCCTTGAGTTTACTACCTTTATCGCCAATGATCATGCGCTTATGGTTCTCTTTATCACACAAAATGCGTGCATGGATATGCACAAGAGTTCCTTCGTCTTTATAAGATTCAATTTCAACCGTGGTTGAATAAGGTAATTCCTGACCACAAAGACGGAAAATTTTCTCACGTATTAATTCCGCGCATAAAAAGCGTATGGGGCGATCAGTAAACTGGTCTTCACCGTACATATGTGGGCCTTCTGGCAAGACCGCTCGCAAAGCCTTTTGCAAATCATCAACCTGAACACCGGTTTTTGCTGAAATTGGAATGATTGCAGTAAACGCATGTCGTTGGCTAATCGCTTCAATCCACGGCAACATTTGCATTTTATCGACGATTTTATCCACTTTATTAACAACTAGAAAACAAGGCACATCAATGTTCTTAATGATGCCCAACACATACTCGTCCTCTTCTTCCCAATGAGTGCCGTCAACCAAAAATGCTACAGCATCCACATCACGCAGCGTGCTAATGGCTGTTTTATTCATCATGCGATTCATGGCTTTTTTTGAGCCTTGATGAATACCTGGGGTATCAACATATACGAATTGATAATCGTCTTCTGTGCGAATACCAATAATACTATGTCTCGTCGTTTGCGGCTTGCGCGAGGTGATGCTAAGTTTTTGTTGTAAAATTCGATTGAGCAACGTGGATTTACCCACATTTGGACGCCCAACAAGGGCAATATAACCACAATGGCTTGTCATTAAATTAAATTCCTGTTTATTTTTGTGCCATTTTAACTAATTAACTGATGAATTACCAGTGATACCGAATTATACAGAAACTGAGTTTAAATATTTATTGTCAGAATAGGCTAAAATTTTCTCATCTCTGGTTAACAGCGTTAATAGTTCGATTCTTGCTGTGGCAACAATAAGCCTGTCAGCAGGATCGCCATGAAACTCACCTGGCAAGTAGGCACTTTCGACAGAAATAGCTGGCGTAAGCGTAATTAGATTAATTTTTGGCTCGTTCAACGCCGCTTCAATCCATTCGCTACAAGGTCTATCCAAGTGTATTTTATTTTTAGCAGCTAACATGCTCACTTCCCACAACGAAATGCATGATAGAAATAATCCCCCGGATTCAGCATGCTCTTCAATTAATGTTTGGGTTTTCAGCGTTAATTTTTCCCCTAGCATCAACCAAATCCAGACATGTGTATCAAGCAACAATCCTGGATCACTCATCTGCACTCCACACCACATCGATGGGTTGAACAATATCGGTTAATAGCGTCATGGAGCCCTTTAACTTACCGAATAGTTTTTGTTTTTTTTCCTCAAAAGGGATTAATTTTGCCACAGGCTTCCCACGTTTGGTAATAACGATTGATTGTCGGCTTTTATTGACTTCGTCCATAACATGTAAACATTTGGCTTTGAATTCACCTGCAGGGATTGTAGGATATGCGTGGCCGGCCATGATTCTCTCCTATGGTCATAGTACTATAGTCATTTTAGAGGGTGATCGATATAAAAGCAAGTACTAGCACTGGGCAACCGTGTCTTAAAAAAGCAAATGCTAGGGCAAATGTACTTGTTGTTCATTGATCTTTATAATCGACCCGCACGCATCAAGATGGTGCTCGAATTTGATGCTAAAATGGGAAGTTATTATGGGCCGGCCGGTGATCATGATTGTGAGCAGGTTTTCAAAGGTAAATCGACAGCTTAAAGGTTTCTCACTGATTGAATTACTCATTGTGTTAGTCATCACTGGCATTCTTGCGTCAATTAGCTACCCAAGTTACCTAAATTACATAGTCCGCGCGCATCGCAGTGATGGCCAATCGGCTTTACTGGATCTGGCTTGCCGCATGGAGACATATTATGCCGAGCACGATACTTGGCAAACAGCCACAATAGGCACAGGAAATCCGACGGACGTGTTAAGTCATCGTCAATCACCTGGCGGTTGGTACACTTTATCACTACTTCAAGTCACAGCGACCACTTACACCCTACAGGCAACACCAAACCACATGCAAGATACGCCCTGCCAGTCCTTGACGCTGACCAGCTCAGGCGTCAAGGGCATAACGGGTGCGGGGGTAATGGGCAGCTCGCAATGTTGGTGATTGAGCATTCAAATGAATTAATTGCGTATGAATCTCTACCGCAAAATAGCGTCTGAACATTTGAAAAGTATCAATTTCAGGCCATTGATCCGCATCCGTGCACATGCGCAACATTTCCGCTTTAAATATAGGCCTGTAATATTGTTGAATAAATGGTTTGATATCTGAGAGGTGCTCGAAATTTTTCACCAATACCGTGGCATTTTCCGTGATATGTGCCAGATTCATACGCTCGAACACTTCAGGGGGTGTGGTTTGCTGTTCAGCCAATGTTGTTTTCATCCATTTTAATAAAACAGATCGAGGCTTGACGCACAAAAGCTGATGACCTTTATCTATGGATGGCTCCATCACAACGATCTGAGAATGAAGTTCGAATTTAAAACACATTAGGAAATCAAGAAAACTACCTTTAAAATGATTGCATGCGTTTTCACCTAACAAACGACATATTTCATGCCGAAACATTGCGGGAAAATGTCGTTCAACCTCATCTAGCGTAGCTTCATCACTGTCACACTTTGCTATGGTGTAAGCGGTGTGATTTGTTCTCAACGCACGGATATCGGGTAAATCAATATCAGGTTGTTGTTCTGCAAGAAAGGACAAAAACGAAGGCATCGTTTTTAATATAATAACGTCTGATTCTATGTGTTGCATACTGCTCTCCTTAATTAACTCATCCTGAGTACAACTTACAAAGAGACATCAACATTCAAGCCCTCTTTTTCAACAGGGGACAATCAGTTTATCACTTAATCAAAATGGATTGCAATATGTCCATCAATTTTTTTTTTATGCTAAGGAGTTCGAATATATCCCATGTATATAAACACCACGCATAAGAGTAGAATATTTCACAAGATCAAAGACTCAAGAGCAACATGCCCACACCTTACCAAATATTCAATCTGACATTATTAACCTGGTTTGATAATCACGGACGAAAAGACTTACCCTGGCAGCAGCCGCGCAGCGCATATCGGGTTTGGATATCGGAAATCATGCTTCAACAGACTCAAGTCAAAACAGTGATTCCATATTTTATGAATTTTATGGCACGTTTTCCTGATGTGAAAACCTTGGCCTTAGCATCAGAGGATGATGTACTGTCACATTGGTCAGGACTGGGTTATTACAGTCGGGCGCGAAATTTACACAAAGCTGCGAAGATTATTCACATGGAGCTTCATGATGTATTTCCAAATGAATTGGAAGACTTATTGAAATTACCCGGCATCGGTGCATCTACCGCCGCAGCTATTGCATCATTAGCATTTAATAAAGCAACGGCGATTTTGGATGGGAATGTCAAACGCGTATTAAGTCGATATTTTTTAGTCGCGGGCAACCCTGATCTATCCGAAGTTAAACACATACTTTGGCAACGGGCAAACGAATGCATGCCTCAAGATCGCTGTGCTGATTATACTCAGGCGATTATGGATATGGGGGCAACGTGTTGCAAACCCAAAAAACCAGATTGCCTGTCCTGCCCATTAAAAACAACCTGCCTTGCATATCAAAATGGAGTGGTAGGCGATTACCCCTATAAAAAGCCCAAGAAGACCTTGTCTACCAAGAAACAACAGTTTCTACTGTTGCACAACGAACAGAATTTGATTTATCTTGAAAAACGACCTCCCATCGGTTTATGGGGCGGTTTATGGTGCATGCCCGACATCGACATGGATATTTGCGCATCATCCCATATTTACGACAGATATAGGCTTCAAACTGATACTACGCGGGAGTTGATGCGAATCAAGCATTCATTCAGTCACTATCATTTGCATATTGTGGCGTTGTCCCTGCAATGTTATCCGTCAGGTGATGAGATTACAGAATGTCCTGGACGTTGGTTTAGTATGGATGAAATGGATGGATTAGGATTAGCTAAGCCTGTTAGTATGATTATTAAACGGTTTTATGCAACCACTCAGGATATGTAGGGGAGAGCGGCCGCTCGCCCCTACATATCCGGTTTAAAATAGCTCCGTTAACCTTTAAAAACCCGTTTCTTCCCCAGAATCTTAGCTGCCTGCTGAGCATCAGCTTGGCCTGCCTTGGCCGCACGCGTGATCCAAAACCAGGCTTGTTTACGATCTTCCACTACACCCTGGCCATAATAATACATATAACCGATTGCGTACTCTGCATCAGGCTGTCCTTTTTCGGCCTCAGGTTTCAAGCGAATAAATGCCTGACGATAATCCTGAACCTGAAAACTTTTGATGCCCTCGCGCAAGTTTAGTCCGCTCGTGACACATCCACTCAGAAGGCTTGTTAATATAACTATATAAATACTAAAACGCATGAACTTGATCCTTAATTATAACGGGTTTGCAGGAGCCTCGAAGATTAATTCATTTTTGGGTAAACTTAAACTCTCCATTTCACCATTTCGCTCAACAAATATTCCCTCGTTAGTAATTCGCTTGATGACAACCCCCCCAGGCAAATTATCTCCAACATGATAAACCACATCACCCCCGCTTTGTGTGTCAATAATAACCTCCGAATCCTCATCATGGGTCGCAAGCATAATACCAACCACCTTATAACTCAGGATGGATGGCTTGACATCCGCAACACTCTCCATAACAGGCGTATATGTACCAAAGAATGGCGCACTTAAACTAACATTCGACGTGGGTTGATTGATCGCAGTATTAGTTACAACCGAGGAGTTTTCGCTATTGGCTATGGATTTATTTATCGCAGAAACAGCCATCATTCCCGATGTTAATTGCCAAACAATCAAAATAACCAAGCCCAAACACGCCAACCGCAGAACAAAGGGTCGCGATAAATTTTGACAAATTGCTGAAATGAAGTTATAAGTCATTTTTTAAATCACCAGGTATTTTTATGAAGCACATAAAACCGATCATTTTAATTTCACTTTTTTTAAGTTTATTTCAACAAGCAACCGCTGCTACCGAAAATGTAAACACAGATGCCGCAATGCAAAAAGAGATTTTATATCATATTAATAAATACCGCATTTTACACGGCATGTCGATGTTTAAAATGAATGATCTTATAACACATGAGGCCACCATTCATAGCCAGGATATGGCACAACACAAAATGCCGTTTGGCCATATGAAATATGAGCAGCGCATTGGTCGTTTATTTAAAGCGATCGAACATTCCAATGGCGGTGCGGAAAATGTGGCGTTCAATTATAAAAATGCCGAAATTGTCGTACAGGAATGGTTAAAAAGCCCCGGACACCGCCAAAACATCAGAGGCAATTACAATTTGACTGGAATAGGTATTGCTCGAGATGAGCGCGGTAGAATTTATTATACTCAAATGTTTGTTCGCGCGTAGGGTATGCTCATTTATCTCGGGTGCAACTCTCGTATAGACAGGCAAAATGGTGTAGGTTGGGCCTCGGCCCAACCTACTTTAAATTTGCCTATGTGAGAGTTGCACCCTTTATCTCATTATTTTTGACATTATTTTAAACGCGTCGTATAATAAACGCCATTGCTTTTTTTAAAGGTGCTTATGAAAGATTGGAATAAATATTGCCAGTTATATAAAAAAGAACATGGTTTTGAAACGTTTAGTCGTGAGTCAGGTGACTGTGTGGATTTATCTGACTTATCAGATTTTAAATGGTACACATACCCAAGAGACCCTTCATACCCCTCATACCCCTCAAAGGCACCAAATACTGACCCATTAGCCGACCATTATTTTAATTATAAAAAAGGATTAAAAAATACAATTCAACTATATATAGATGGTCAACATAAAGCATTTCATATCACTTTGGTTTTTGCGATAGAGCCACCTGTACTTCATATTTATGAATTTAGCGGTGCTTGTAAAATATCTAAATCATTACCGTTCTTTTCGTCAAATGATATCAGATACTGTCGTAGAATATCATGGCAAGATCAAAGGCGCTCTGACCTTTATGATCGATGCGAAGTCCAACACACACTAGGCAAGGATGAAATTCCATTGTCTGAGTTTTTAAGACAACAAGCAGAGAAATTACCTCAAGATTTAGAAATGAGAAACACCATCATTAATTTTCTGACCGAAAGTAACTATGAAAAGACTCCAAACATAGTCTATCGACCAAAGTCACTGCTTGACAATAATCTCCAACAACCCCCTCTTCCATCTGATTGTCATGTGGTGGATGAGTTGTACGACAACAGTTCTTCGTGTTGCATCATATCTTAGCAAAGGCGAACTAGCCTTCATCGATTGAGGTAACTCTCGTATACACTCGATTCCGCAGTTTTTAATGAGCTTGGATGCTGTCGTCCCGGAATATAGTGCGACTTGGCGAGCGAAGCCGCTTAGTCGCACTTAATGTCCGGGATCCATCTTGCAGTTTGACTCGGTGCCAATTGAAAAGGTGAGCCAGGCGTATTATTAAAAGGTTTAAGATATCGAGAAGGATTAAGTCAGCTTAAATTTGCTAAAAAATTAAACATCAGTCAAACGAATCTTTCTGCTATGGAAAATGGGAGACGCGCGATTGCTAAAGAGCTTGCAAAACGAATTGCAGAACTTTTTGGGTTAGACTATAGATGTTTTTTGTAGCGTATAAGTTAACCACAGAAACACTTTATGACGATTAGATTATTGAAACCGCCGACCATCTAACTTCCAATTTTGGCGCTAAATCGATATTATTACCATAGACAACCGCTCACCGTGTGTAACTAACAGGTATTATATTATGGATAAAAAACACTTTGACACCCGCGCAATTCATGCCGGCCAAACTCCAGATCCCAGTACTGGAGCAGTAATGACTCCAATTTATGCCACATCAACCTATAGACAATCATCACCTGGTGAGCATCAGGGATATGAGTATTCACGTACGCAAAACCCCACGCGTAGCGCCTATGAGGCTTGCGTGGCCAGTCTTGAATCTGGCACACGTGGATTTGCCTTTGCCTCAGGCATGGCAGCCATTAATACGGTGATAGACATCCTGAATACAGGTGATCATGTCATTGTTACCGAGGATCTCTACGGCGGTACCTTTCGATTATTTGACAAGGTTAAAACCCGTACCTCCAACTTGTCATTTTCTTTTGTGGATATGGAAAACATCGCCAATATTAAAGCAGCCATTCGGCCCAATACACGCATGATTTGGTTGGAAACACCGTCTAATCCCATGCTAAAGCTGGCTGATTTAAGTAAAATTGCCGCTTTAGGCGCACAGCACAACCTTATCACTGTTGCTGACAACACCTTTGCAACGCCATGGATTCAGCGTCCACTGGAGCTTGGTTTTGATATCGTAATGCATTCTGCCACTAAATATTTAAACGGTCACTCTGACGTAATCAGTGGCGTGGTTGTCGTCGGTGATAACCCCGAATTAGCAGAAAAAATTGGCTTCCTGCAAAATTCCTGCGGTGCTGTTGCGGGTCCATTTGACAGCTTTTTGGTATTGCGTGGCTTAAAAACGCTGTCTCTGCGCATGCGACAACATTGTGACAACGCAAGCTCGCTTGCTCATTGGCTTGAAAAACATCCCCGTATTGAAACAGTAATCTACCCGGGTTTAACATCCCACCCTCAACATGCATTGGCCAAACAGCAAATGCACGCATTTGGCGGCATGATTTCAATGGTTGTAAACGGCGGATTGGAAGGCGCAACGCGTTTTTTATCCCGCTGTGAACTATTTACTCTGGCAGAAAGTTTAGGCGGTGTTGAAAGCCTGATTGAACACCCTGCCATCATGACGCATGCGTCAATACCAGCCGCTGTTCGTCAAGCATTGGGTATTGACGATGGGTTTGTACGTTTGTCAGTTGGTATTGAAGATATTGAGGATTTAAAAAGCGATTTAGAGTATGCCTTATCGCATTTCTAAGGGGCTAGACAAAATAAAGTTACCGAGGTGGATCATGCTTCTTTATATTATCATTACATATATTGCCCACCATTGACATCCAGATTCGCCCCGGTAATAAAACCACTCGATGGTGAAACCAAAAACGCCACCGCTTCTGCAA
>JABDAB010000034.1 GCA_013289415.1 Gammaproteobacteria bacterium | reverse complement strand
GGCTTTATCGAACGAGATTTACCTGCATTGCAAATTAATCTGAATTCATCCACGTTTCGTCATCTTTGGGCGATTGTCACTCACTATCATGCTCAGATGCTTAATTATAGCGACATGGCCCGTTCGCTGGGAATTTCTGACATGACGGTTCGACGCTACATTCAAATTCTTTCAGAAACGTTTATGGTCCGGATTTTACAGCCCTGGCATGAAAATATCTCAAAACGTCAAATCAGGACGCCCAAAATTTATATAAGAGATTCCGGTCTTTATCATCAATCATTAGGCCTGGGCGAAACGGATTGGCTGGTACATCCTAAAAAAGGTACTTCGTTTGAAGGTTACGCTATTGAGGAATTGATTCGTCACTTTGGCGTTGATAACCAATATTATTTTTGGAGAACACAGGTTGGTGATGAGCTGGATTTGTTATTGATAAAAAACGGAAAAAAATATGGTTTCGAAATAAAATATGCCGATGCCCCCGGCATCACCAAATCCATGCGATCTGCGATAAGCACACTGAACCTGGAATGTCTGTATATCGTCACCTGTTCAAATAATTTTTATCAGAAAGAGGACAGTATTTTCAGTGTTGGCATTAAAAAAATCAGCGAGATTATTTTAGGAAATGGTGTATGTCAATGATAATCCTGACTGTCAGTCAGCTCAATCGCAATGTGCGCAGTTATCTCGAATATGAAATGGGAGAGGTGTGCGTTGCGGGTGAGATATCCAATTTAAGCAAACCTGCTTCGGGGCATTTTTATTTTACCTTGAAGGATGCCGCGGCTCAGGTACGATGTGTGTATTTTCGTAATCGCCATGCGGGTGCTGGGGCAGGTGTGCAAAATGGGCAGCAGGTTGTCGCGCGTGGGAAATTGAGTTTGTATGAGGCGCGGGGTGATTATCAGCTGATTGTTGAACAGCTTGATGACGCCGGCCAGGGTGATTTGTATCGGCAATTTGAATTGTTGAAAACGAAACTGGCGGCTCTGGGTTTGTTTGAGACAGCGCGTAAAAAACAGTTGCCTCGTATTCCAGATTGCATTGGCGTGATTACCTCGGCTACAGGTGCTGCCTTGCATGATATTTTGACGACATTGGGGCGTCGGTTTCCTTTGATCCCGGTTATTGTCTATCCCAGCGATGTGCAAGGCAAACAGGCTGCACCGCAATTGATTAAGGCCTTGCAGCGAGCCAATCACGATCAGCGTTGTGATGTACTTATTCTTGCGCGTGGGGGTGGGAGCATTGAAGATTTGTGGGCATTTAATGATGAGCATCTAGCTTATGCTATTGCCAATAGCAAGATCCCCATTGTCTCCGGTGTTGGGCATGAAACAGACTTTACCATTGCCGATTTTGTAGCGGATTTGCGTGCGGCAACACCCACGGCTGCGGCTGAGTCGGTGGTTCCTGATTGTCTTGATTTATTGGCTCGCTTGCATATTATACAAACGTCACTGATGTCGGCTATTTCGCGGTTTATCAAGCACAAGCAATTACTCTTGAACCACGAAGTTCAAAAAATAGCGTCACCTGGCCGATTGATTAATACCCATTGGCAAACGCTGGATTATTTAGAACGTCACCTGTATCGTGCGCAGGGGCAATTGCTGGCCCAAAAGCAGCATCGATTGCATATGGCGATTATTCGTTTGAACGCTCAACATCCCAGTGGAATACTGCAACAGACGCGGATGCATGTTCAGAGTTTAACGATAAATTTAATTCAGACAATGGATATGAAAATAACACAGTGCAAGCAGAATTTTATGCAACAGCTGGTAACATTGCATGCTGTAAGTCCTTTGGCTACACTGGAGAGAGGTTATGCTATTGCGACTTATCGCAAGACCGTGTTGGTAGACAGCCTGCAGGTTAACGTGGGTGATGTGGTTGATGTTCGACTGGCCCGGGGTGGGCTGGTGTGTGAAGTAATAGCGAAGGTGTGATGGCCTTGACGCTGGTGGGCAAAGGAGCGGGAGCGACGTGCCCACCGAGAGAATCAGGATTAGCCGTGAATTTCCGGAGATCATTAAGATGCTTGAAGAATTAACCACCAGCTTAAACTTGATGAGTAGCCAGACACAAATCAATCTTCCGATTTTAGGCGAGATTGTCTTGGTTCTATGGGGTATTTTTTTTCTTACCTCGATAGAAAAACGGATTTTATATCTGGGCATTATACCCAGACGGATTTATGGTTTGCCTGGCGTGCTTCTGGCGCCGCTTCTGCATGCCAATTTTAATCATTTATTTTTTAATACGATCCCCTTGGTTGTTTTAAGTAACTTTTTGCTAATTAATGGTTTAGATTACTTTTTGGTCGTGACATTGGCTATCACTGTGATGAGTGGTCTATTGATTTGGTGTTTTGCAAAGCCTGGCTTGTACATTGGTGCCAGTGCGGTTATTACCGGTTACTGGGGTTTGTTGGTCATGAATATTTACCAACAAGGCACGATCACGGCCATCATTCTTGGAATGGTCAGCATTTATTACTTCGCAGGTATATTATACGGCGTATTTCCCGGGGAAAAGGGTGTCTCCTGGCAGGGGCATTTGTTTGGATTGATTGCAGGATTAGCTACTGGATACTGGATTCATTAAAGGGGAGATCACCATGTTAAAACGAGATATTTCCAGAACCAATGTGTTAATTGCTGCAGCGGGGGGCATGATCGGATCCGGTTGGTTGTTTAGTCCTTTTATCAGCGCGCAAATTGCAGGTAGTAATGCACTGGTCAGTTGGGTGATTGGGGCCATTTTCATGCTGTTTATTGCATTACCCCTGTGTGAATTGGGTGCTATGTTTCCTATTTCGGGAGGCATGACCAATTATCCTAGTTTTACCCATGGCAGTGACGTTGGATTCCTGTTCGCCTGGACATCCTGGTTATCCTATGTGGTCATGACGCCGATTGAAATACAAGCCATTTTGCAGTATTCCGGCCATTTGTTCCCGGTTTTGGTTGCTAAAAACACCACCGCGTTTGAACTATCTGGCTTAGGGTATGTCGCTGCCATTTTGATCATGTTATTTGTTGTGTTATTAAACTCATTTGGCATTAAACTCCTGGCGCAATGCAATCGATATGCCAGTATCATCAAATTCATCATCCCGAGTATTGCTATTGTCTCGCTGATATCTGTTTCGCCGACATTAAATAATGTTCACCTTCATTTATCCGACAAAGCCGCGTGGGTACAAATATTTTCCGCATTATCCGTGGGTGGAATAGCGTTTGCTTTTACTGGCTTTCAGAATGGATTAATGCTGGCGGGAGAGGTGGTTAATCCACAGCGCAACATCCCAATAGCTATTCTGGGTGCTGTCTTGATAGGTTTTCTTCTCTATTTTATGTTGCAACTTAGTTTTTTGGTTGCAGTACCTGCCCAGTATTTGACGCATGGTTGGCAGCATTTATCATTTCCTGGCGATAGTGGCCCGTTAGTTGGGTTGCTGGCATTGGTTGGATTAACCTGGGTTGCCATTCTTCTGATGGGAGACGCCATGCTCTCACCGTTTGGTACGACGCTGGTTTATACCGCAGCAACATCACGTATTGTGTATGGTATGGCGTTGAATCACCATTTACCTGACGTGTTCACTAAACTCAATAAATATAAAATCCCCTATATTACGCTGTATGCAAATTTTCTGGTGGGCGCACTGTCGTTTTTACCTTTTCCTGGCTGGCAAAAGATGGTTGCTTTTTTGTCATCCTGCAGTATCTTGTCTTATGGAATAGGGCCCATCTGTTTATTGGCAATGCGAACACTGCAGCCTAACCGCCCGCGACCATTCAAGCTGTCATTCAGCCTGTTCTTTTCATATGTGGCATTTTATGTCTGTAACCTGATGTTGTATTGGTGTGGTTTTGATATTTTATGGAAACTGGATTTAGCCTTGCTGGTGGGTCTTGTGATTAATCTGGTGTATCAAAAACGCAGCTTTTTTTCATGCGGCAAGAGTTTTTATTGGTTTGCTGGGTATATGTTTGCCTTGTTGTTATTGTCTTATTTGGGTTCTTTTGGGGGGATTCAGTACTTAACTTTTCCAGTGGATGTGGCGATCATCCTGCCGCTGAGTGTTGTGGTATTGTATTTTTCACAACGGGTGATCGTGAATGATGCTTATCATGAAAAAGCGTTAGCCAGTGTATTGTTTGCGGAGACGGTAGAGACCTGATGCTTGATGTTATCAATCTGAACTTTGATTATACCGATAAACCTTTGTTACAGGACGTGCAATTTAGTCTGAAAGCAGGGCAGCTATTGCATTTGCGTGGTCATAACGGTGCTGGTAAAACAACCCTGCTAAAATTGTTAGCGGGTTTGCTGCATCCAACACAAGGCGAGGTGCGTTATCAAGGGAGCGCCATTTCGGATAACTTGACAGAATACCAGCAATCCATTTGTTATGTGGGGCACAAGGCCGGGGTCAGTCAAGTGTTAACTGTACGAGAAAATTGTCAATTTGATCTACAGCGTGGACCACACTGCATGCCATTTGATGAGTTAATCAATCGATTTTCGTTATCGGGTCTAGAAGATATTTCCTGTGGTCTGTTGTCTGTCGGTCAGCGGCGGCGTGTTGGTTTATTGCGAATTTTGATGTCCAATGCATGCATATGGTTATTGGATGAGCCACTGGTGGCGCTAGATCAGGATGCAGTGGCTATCTTGATGGACTGTTTTTGCGATCATCTTGATAAAGGCAGGCAGATCATATTGACCTCCCATCAGCCATTGCCATTGTCTGATCGGGATTGTCAGGAATATTGTTTATGATCATATTGCCAACATTTATACGCCAGCTTAATCGCGAGCTGCTCATGCATTCACGTCAGCTGCGGATGATAATCAATTCATCCCTATTTTTTTTAATGATCATGGTTTTTTTCCCGCTCACGATGCCACCCGATGCGTTATTATTGCGGACAATACTGCCAGGCCTTGTATGGATCGCAGTATTGCTTGCGATCCTGTTGTCGTCTGAACGATTGTTTCAGCAAGATTATGAAGATGGTGTCATTGAGCAATGGCTGGTATCGGGTTACCCCGTCAGTCTATTTATTGTAGCCAAAGTATTATTACATTGGTTATCAATCATAGTACCCATACTGTTGTTTTGTCCGTTTTTGGCACTGTTGTTTGCATTGAACGCTCATGAAACACTAATTTTAATCCTCAGTTTATTATCTGGAACGCCTGCGATGTTGTTTCTTTGTGCCTTGGCTGCGGCATTTGGTACGGGTCTGAGACAAAAGGGTGTTTTAATGGCGCTGGTTTTGTTGCCGTTGACCATTCCTGTCATGATATTTGGTAGTGGAGCGATTACCGCCGCCATGCAAGGGCTTCCAGCGATGGGCTATCTGGCTATTTTGTTGGCCATATCAGTGATTGCTGCAGGTTTCTTGCCCTTTGCGATAGCGGGGATAGCCCGGATTGGTTTTGTGGATTAAGCCATCGAGTACTTGCGAGCCGGGAGCAGCGCAGGTATAGTCTCTGCTCAATATCCAAATTTTATTAAGACATACTCATATGACGATTGAAATATATACCGACGGCGCATGCAAAGGCAATCCGGGACCTGGTGGCTGGGGCGCTATATTACGCTTTAACGATCAGGAAAAAGAGTTCAAAGGAGCAGAGCCTCATACCACTAATAACCGTATGGAGTTGATGGCTGCCATTCAAGGATTGATGGCATTATCACGGCCTTGCGAAGTGGCTTTATACACCGATTCACAATACTTGCGTCAAGGTATGATGGGCTGGTTGGCGCAGTGGAAAAAATCAGGTTGGCGCAACTCTAAAAAAGAGCCTGTTAAAAATATTGATCTCTGGCAACAACTCGATGAATTGGCACAACGTCATCAAATCAGCTGGCACTGGGTTAAAGGGCATTCTGGACATCCCGAAAATGAGCGTGCAGACGTTCTGGCCAACGAGGCGATTGAAATACTGTTAGGGATCGCTTAACGATGCGACAGATTGTACTGGATACAGAAACCACGGGTATTGGCTCTGAACAGGGGCACCGGGTGATTGAAATTGGTTGTGTAGAGTTAATTGATCGAAAACTCACTGGCAAACATTTCCATGTCTATTTAAATCCACAGCGCGATGTTGAGGAAGGTGCTTTTAGAGTTCATGGCATCAGCACGGAATTTTTGCAGGATAAGCCATTATTCAAAGATGTTTTACAGGAATTTATTGAATTCATCGATAAAGCCGAGTTGATTATTCATAACGCCCCGTTTGATGTGGGGTTCTTAAATGCAGAGTTTAAACGCGCCAAGTGGACTCAGCGTTTGGACGGTCATTGCACTGTTTTTGATACCCTGGCGTTCGCTCGTAAGAAACACCCTGGCCAACGTAATAGTCTGGATGCATTGTGCAAACGGTATGACGTGGATAACTCCAATCGTCAAAAGCATGGTGCGCTACTTGATGCTGAAATACTGGCGTTTGTATACCTTGCAATGACCGGTGGACAAAGTAAACTGTTTGTCGAAGATGATGCGCCCGGCGCCAGCTTAATAACCAGTTTAAATCAAATTATTGAACCGTTGACCAGTCATTCCCCGGTTAATCTAGCCAGTGATGAGGAGATGAGCAGGCACAATGATTTTATTCAATTTTTAGTGAAAAAATCGGGAGTAAATCGGTTTGCCTCACCGGAAAAACAATGAAATACCTTGATAAACACCGAAAAATCATCGATAATTCGGTTTATGAAACCATTTATCCCGCGATTACTGGAAAAAAACATAGTGCAAACGCTGCAGCGTGGCAAAAGTATTTTATTACTTGGCCCACGGCAGACGGGAAAAACCACGTTAATTGAACATCAAATCAAACCAGATATTCAGTATACATTTGCTCGTGTCGCAACGCGTCAACGATATGAACAAAATCCTGCATTATTGGAAAGTGAGCTTGAAGAAAAAATCAAACAATGTTCAAAACCGCCGCTCATATTTATTGATGAAGTGCAAAAAATTCCAAGTGTGATGGATATAGCGCAGCATCTGATTGACAGTCAAAAAGCACAATTTATATTATCAGGTTCTTCGGCTCGAAAGTTGAAAACAGGGACCCATATTAATTTACTCCCAGGGCGTGTCGTTTCTCTTCATATGACGCCCTTGCTTTATCAAGAGCTCGCGTCATTCAATCCAACATTGGAACAAATTTTGCTGTATGGCACCTTGCCGGGAATCATAACCGATACAGCAGATACACAATCGCAAGAAATCGATCTGTACTCATATGTAAGTACTTACCTCGAAGATGAAATTCGCGCAGAGGCTTTGGTTCGTAATATAGGCAGTTTTTCACGTTTCCTTCAGGTTGCTGCAGGTGAGGCAGGAAAACAGCTTAATTTTACACGTCTTTCACAAGATCTGGGTGTAGCAGATACAACCATCGCAAATTATTATCAAATTCTTGAGGATTGTATGCTGACCTTGAGGATTGATCCTGTTTCAGACAGTTATACAAAACGACGATTGGTTAAGTCCCCAAAATATTTATTTTTTGATTTAGGTGTTCGCAGGGTTTGCGCAAATGAAGGGACTGGATTACCAAAAAAAATTATGGCCGATTTGTTCGAACATTATGTTGGCAACGAACTGGTATTTCAAAGCCAATTACGATCACCACAAATCAAGGTTAGATATTGGCGCGACACCGCGGGACCAGAAATAGACTATGTACTTGATGTTGCGCACCGTTATATCCCCATCGAGGTTAAATGGAATGATAAGCCAGATATGAGTGACGCACGTCATCTTAAAAAATTTATGGAAGAATACCCACACACAGACATGGCTTATATTGTTTGTCAAACACCTGCTCGCTATAAACTGGGTGAGAATATTATGGTTTTGCCCTGGCAGGAGATTCATACTATTTTTGATAATTTGTCAGCGATTCCCGGCAATAAAAAAAACAGTGTAAAATAGGGGTTTGCAGGTGCATCGCAAAAACATTTCTCGTAGACTATGCCCCAGTGAGTAAGATTGACGGAACTATTGATTACTCAGAACAGCCCCCTCGCCCGCGCCGGGAAAACGAATAGAAAACTGGACTATTTCGCGGGAGAGGGTTGGGGAGAGGGAAATGGACAAGGCTAAGCTCCGGCAATATGCTCGTGACTTGCGTGTGTGCATTGAAAAACGACTGATTATTGAGCTCGATGGTGGGCAGCACCAATCCAATCAGGCCTATGATGCACATCGGACAACTGAGCTGAACAAGCGTGGATTTCAGGTCTTGCGATTTTGGAATAATGACGTGTTGTAGCAATCCGAAGCCGTTACCGAGATGATTTTTAAGGCCCTCTCCCCGGCCCTCTCCCGCGAAATAGCGTCATTTATTGTTCGAACTCCCGGCGCGGGCGAGGGGGCGTCCTGAGTTATCCATGGTTTCTGCATGATCAGAAGAACCATCATTCAACAACAATTGATCTTCCTTATTTAAATCTGGAAGCTTACTTAAGACGACTTTCCACATTCTGCGTGCGTCATAAGCTGCAGGAATAATAGCATCCGAGAGTTGCGCTGCACATTGCACAATATGATCGAACTTTGTTCTTATAGTGATATCACTGATAGGGAGAGTATAAAGGATTTCTTCTGATTCAATTAGAATGGAGCTTAATTCAACCTTTAGAGTATTTTTCTCATGTGCAGTCGCAGCATGAAAGTGATCCTTTATAGCATAGTTTGCACGATTTATTCGGCAGTTCAATTGCTTAAACACGTTGTCAATATCTTTCAGCGCATCACCGGTTAACTCACTAACCACAAAACGTTGGAATAGATTCAGTGTGTTAGTAAACTTATGAATCTGATCCCAAAGATCATAGTAAGTATCAAAGTCTATTCGACTGATGCCGACATGGCCGGTACTCACCAAGGCGTGGCTCATCTGAGTCTCGTTTGTAGTTACCTTAATATTCTGAGCACTTAAATAGCAACTTATGGTGTCGTTATCCGATGACAGTTGATCTTTAATTTTGTCTGGATCCTCTTCCTCACCAAGCGCTAAAGCAATAAAATGCGGTTTTTTCATTTTAGCCCATTCATTTACCATGATGTAAGCAGCAGTTTTGTTTTTTGTAGCGGTTGTGGTTTTAGTACATGAAAAATCAAGATCAAAAGGAAAAAGACTCGTGAATTCAATATTTGCAAAGCGGCTTGTAATATAAGTATTTAGTGGCACAAGGCGCTGGTTTTTTTTATCAATATACTCTACGCTCGCGGCAAAAGAGGCTTTGCCACCCCCACCAAAATTCATGAACAGAGACCCTATTTTTAATGTCACGTTCGTGCGGGATTCGTTTGTAGAAATATAAAAATCTCTATTTCCAAATAGTAAAGGAGCCGGAATATCATTCTGACCAAGTTTTCGATTACGGTCTTGATATAAGTTCTGAATATTGGGTAGTTCTTTAAGATCCATCAGACGAACTAACCTATCATCAGGTAAGATTTGCCCTGTTGTTTGAATATGTCGGTCTAAAATTTCAGTGGCGTTACGCATACCATCACTGTCCGCAATGAGTACTGAAAAGTTTTTATAAACGTCTCTTACACAGTTTGTATTTGCATTTAATTGACTTTCTATTTTTGCGAATACACTTGTATTAAAAAATCCAACTTGATCTGTTTCCATTTATTTAGCCCTTTTAAATAGTTTGAAGTTTGGACAAAGCCACATGCAAAAACACGCATGGACAGAAGGACATGAGTCTTTTTTCATGGTCTTTTGCCCAATGTCCGAACGGGTTCAGGTTGTACTGATTCAGTTGTTGGCCTAAATATTGAATTAGGAATGACCGATGACGATTCTGAATTCGTTTTTTGGCGTTTTGGTTCGCTTGTTTCTGATTCATCTATATTTCTTTTTCCGCAATACAGAACCAAGTTAGTCAGTACCAAATTAGTCAGTAATTGTTTATCACAGGTATGACTTTCAATTTGATTGTTAATTTTTACCGTAATTTCTTCTAGTTCTTTTGTTTGCGCTTGTTTACCATATTTCGCCTTAACCATTTGCTCATGAAAATCTATTTTAACGGCTTCGACTGCTTTCAGGATCGTTTTTTCGTGCCATGTTTTGACTGTTTCGTCTTTCCATTGTCCGACATCTGCCGCGCCCTCTAATGCTTGTTCTGGAGGCTCTATTTCTTGACAGATGAGCTGATAAAACTCCTCTGAACATTCTTCTTTCTCAGACAGAAAAGTGTTCGCCAAGATAAGCTGTAATTTATTGCTAATAGTTTCAGTGTCCAAAACAATGGTGCAAACATCAGGCAAAAATTCTGAACGTAGGTTTTCTTCTTGTGGGGGAGAAAGAGGATGTCGCTCGTTCAATCGTAGCAGTGAATTAGCTACCCCTTGATCTATGCTTTCGGTATGAGTACTTCGTCTATTGGTTGGTCCAAGTGTTGGTTCTTCTAATTGCCTGGTTGGTCTAAGTATTGGTGCTTCTAATTGCCTGGTTGGTCCAGGTAATGGTGCTTCTAATTGCCTGGTTGGTTCAGGTAAGGGTTCTTCTAATTGCCTGATTAGTCTAGGTATTGGTTCTCCTAATCGCCACTGGATTGCTGCATTTTGATTTACAATATTATTTCCGCCAATTAGCTGTGCAATTTGTGCATTACAATTTGTTATGGACAACGGAGTGTTATTGAGATCGATTGTTAGCATGATGTGCCATAAAACTTCTGATAATAGATGCTGAGGAATACGATGCACATTCAATGCATCGTTGTTTTGAATGATAAAAATTAGTTTGGAAATATCCTCGGGATTGATAGCAGCATCATGAGCCAACAATGGTTTAGAAAAGCGGTTGAATAATGAAAAAAACTCATTTTGCTCTCTCTCTCCGAGCCCTTGTAGTATAGGTTGAATTTGATTTAAAGAGTCTACACGCCCTGAAAGAGACAAAAAATAAACCATTTTCATCACGTTTTCGCAATAATGATGTGTCTCCATAAATTGAAAAATATCATCCCGAAGGTAGTTTTGGTTCCTCAAGTTTGGACAATTTAGAATGTTCTCCAGCGATGTCATCAAACCGAAGGCTCGTCTCATGTCATAGACATTAATTTGGGTACGAGCAAACTGTTGTATGGTAAAAAATTTGAACACTTTTTGGTTGTAACGTAGGTATGGTACTGAATTATAAGTAAAGTCAACCGTGTTATAAAAAATATCCAGGTAAGTTTTTGTGAGCAGTTTTGCTTTACTTAGTGTAAGAAGCTCTTTTTTGTTCTGACTTAATTTTCCCTTATTGCTCAAGACCGCAGTAACTTTCTCTTTAAACGAAGGATCAAGGCCAGAAAAAGTATCGGTTATTGCGTGGTATACTTTGTCATGATAGACATCAAATAGACTTTTGTTCACGCCTGAGAAGCTAGTAGCTCTCATCCTGAAAGTTTTATTAGAGGCCAGATGGTTTAAAAACTTTTTTAGCAAATCCATTGGCAAAATTGCTTTGTCTTGATTCAGAACCTGACAGAGTTGATCTCGGAGTGCTTGGGGAGGATTGATCGTCATTGTTGGAGAGTAGTTCGGTTTGTTGTCGGGTTCGCCTGGAGATACGACGCATATCTTGAGTTGTTCTTGTATCTTATTGTAATAAAGAAAAATAGTTTGATGAGCAATAGATTCAAGCAAAGCAGGAGGTGTCCTAAGCTGTATATCATAATAACTCTGTTGCGCGAAAATGTATTCAGAAATGGCTGCGATATGGCTAGGCTTAAGAGGTGTTTCATTGTGTATTGCATATTCAATTTCAGTTTTATTCGGTTCATTAAAGGACAAATCATGTTCATCTACAATTTGAGATAGCTCATCGACTGATTGGCATTTTATTATACCATTTTCTGGGAAGACAATCAGTGATTCGGAGAATTCATCTAGATGCATGTCTACTAAGTTGGGTCGCTTGGAGTAAGTTTTCACATCATAGGCAAATAATTTGTGCTCTAAAAAATACTGCGATAAATTAAAATAGGACTCTTCGTAACTGATTCCAGGATTAAACACTCTGCTCGTTGTAACAGTATAATGACAACAGTTTTGTCCCAGACAGCAGTCTGGCGTATGAGCATCAATAAGTTTTAATTGCAAATGATCGTTGGGAGAATTCAAAACGATTGTTTCAAATATGCTGTTAGAGTCAAATCTGTTGTTAGAGGATGAACTGCTGGATGATGAGGATTGGTTTGCATGGGTTTCATTGATCTTGATGAGTCTTGGTTGTGTCACATGCTGTGGTTTTTGAGTATGTTGCTTAAATTTTCTTGCTATTTTAGAAGAACAAGTGAGGTTTGTGATATTTAAATGAAAGTTGTTATTAGGATCAAAGTGATCATTTTGTGTAAATGTTGTGTTATTGCAGTTGTCAATTTTTGCGGAGAATTTTATTTCTGGATTCGGATCATCATATATTACACGAATGGCTTGTTCAGGATGAGTATGTTCACACAAAAAATCAATGCAGGCAGCCTGCCTTGTTGTCGTTCTTGATAACGCAGCGGCTATAGCACAGCAAAGGCGATCAAATGCTCCATCTGTGTTCGGTCGATTAATTTTTTGCCAGTACTTTGCCAGCTTCAATACCGCTCCAGTGGTATTATTGATATTCAAAAAGCTTATTGTTAATTTTGCAACACTGATTGGAGACTCATGATGAAAAATCCTGTCAAAATCTTCCGCTTGGATATCTTTCGGGTTTTTATTGGTATTCCAAGCACAGTATAGGCAAAACGCTTTAATAACGCTTATGGGATCGGTCTTGTTTAGTAATGTGTCCAGGTGGGCAAGCAGTTGTTTAGTGAGGTCTGTTTGATATAAGACAAGAAATAACAAAGCATGGGATAAAATTTTAGATTCTGGGTGCTCGACAATTTTTCGAACTTGCTCTTCAGTTAAGTGCTCATTCAGGTTCTGTTGTAATTTATGCTGAATGAGATGGATATGTACTGCGGTTTTTGGGTCGTTGTGTTCAAAAATACCTCTTATGGCAGTAAGGTTGCTTTCCAACGCGGATGTTTCATCCTCGGATCGCGCCGCATCCTTGTTTTCCATTCCTGCTAATAAATCAAGAACATACATTCTGGTTTCAGCTTCAGATGGGTTTAAATTTGAAAAATTTAATATCGGATAATCTTCACTTAATTGGTAAAGACTACCCAAAACCTGTTCTGTAGTTGTTTTGAAAAAATGATTAAATATTTCAGTATCATGTGCTTGTTCAATATGATACTCAGCCAATGCCATGCTCATGGCCCGAAAATTCATGTCTGAATTAAACAGTTCCCATCCACCATTAGAACAGAAAAAAGCATTGTTAGATAAAAAATTTCTCACCAAATCTTTCATAGTTATCCCCGCTTGTGCGCGCCAATAAAAATACGCACAAAGTTAATTTAATAAGCAATTGTATCAAAAAATCACGAAATAAACAACAATGGATTGCGAGTATGTTTTATTTTTTATTGATATGGTCTTTAATTGAGCTATAATAATGATGTATAGGAAATTATAGGACATTATCATGGATGAAAAAAATAAATTTAGTTTTTTACGAGGCTTTCTGATTATTTTGGGTTCAAGCCTGTTTATTCTCTGCGGAGCTGCGCATGCGAATCAATTTGTTTTTAGCCCAAAAACGTTGCAGTGGAAGGCAATCGATGATCACGGCAAGGTTGTGCGTACAGGCCGAGGCTCTGGCGGACAATCGTATTGCCCTGATATTCATAGGTCATGCAGAACTCCTGTGGGTACGTTCCATGTGATATCGAAGGGTGGGGCGAGTTGTCATTCAAGTTTATATCCTGTAGGACGGGGCGGTGCGCCGATGCCATATTGCATGTTTTTTAGCAAATACCATGCGGTTCATGGCTCATATGAGGTGCCTGACAGAAATGCCAGTCATGGATGTATTCGAATCATACCGAGTGAAGCGCAGTGGCTATCGAAAAATTTTATGCATGTAGGCACGACAATTGTAGTGAAGCCATATTAGGTTTGGAGTTTGGAGTTTGGACAAGCCACATGCAAAAACACGCATGTAGCTTGTCCAAATAATTGAGATCCCGATTTAATAGGGGGTTTGCGATGATGTATGGTTATTCATCGTCATCATCATCAATACTAAATGATGATCCACATCCACAGGTGGTTTTTGCATTTGGATTGTAAATTTTAAATTGTTCTTCCAGCCCTGATGTAAAATCAATTTCAGCACCTTGCAGGTATTGATAGCTCATGGAGTCAATCAATAATTTGACGGTCGATTGTCCATCAGAACAGCGTTGTTCTATAATGGTGTCATCTTCCTGAATTACTTTATCAAACGTAAAGCCATATTGAAATCCGGAACAACCACCGCCGGTTATGTATACGCGCAAGTTCAGTTCGGGATCCTCTTCTTCAGCAATCAGGGATGCAACTTTATTCGCTGCGTTGACGGAAAAAGTGACCTGGACTGATGTTTCAGGTGATGCATTAATTGCGGCCATGATGGTAACTCCGGTTTGTCGATTTTGACGGTTACAATTTCATTATACATGATTAGCGAATTATTTGCTCGATAGTTGCTCCACCCAAGCATTGACTCTTATCATAAAATACAATGTATTGTCCGGGTGTGACCGCGCGCTGTAAACTGGAAAACAACACGCAATGCTGATTGTTATTATCAAGTGGCGCGATAACACAGGCTTGATCGTCTTGACGATAACGCGTTTTAGCATGGCAAGTCATTGGAAATGCGTCTTCTGAGAAATCTTTCAGCCAATGAATTTGACCGCACATCAGTCCTTGCGAGTACAGCATGGGGTGATGATTGCCTTGGGCGACGATCAATGTATTCGTCGCGATGTCTTTATCCACTACATACCATGGATTTTCACTGCCTTCACGCGTACCACCGATGCCCAAGCCTTGGCGTTGACCCAGTGTGTAAAACATTAATCCATCGTGACGCCCCAGGGTTTCACCCTGTGCGCTGTTAATTGCACCAGGACGTGCGAGTATGAATTCATTCAGAAAGGCTTTAAATCGTTTTTCACCAATAAAGCAAATGCCCGTGGAGTCTTTTTTAGCATGCGTCGCCAGTCCCGCTTCTTCAGCGATTTGTCTAACGTTTGTTTTAAGCATTTCACCGACTGGAAACAATGTTTTGGCCAGTGCTGAGGGGTCTACTGCATGAAGAAAATAGCTTTGATCTTTATCGCGATCTTTAGCTTTATACAGTGAACCTACGCCATCAGTGACTTCCACTCGGGCGTAATGACCTGTTGCAATAAAATCGGCGCCAAGGGACAAGGCATGATTAAGAAACGCGTTGAATTTTATTTCTTTGTTACACAGCACATCTGGATTGGGGGTGCGTGCCTGCTCGTATTCGCTAAGAAAATGACTGAAAACGCGATCCCAATAGGCTTCTGAAAAATTAACACTATGCAAGGGAATGCCTATTTGATCACAAACTGCCTGCGCATCAGCCAAATCTGCTGCAGCAGCGCAATAACCGTTGCTATCATCCTGTTCCCAATTTTTCATGAACAGGCCTTCAACCTCATAACCCTGTTCATGCAATAGAAACGCTGCGACAGAGGAGTCTACTCCGCCAGACATACCAACGATGACTTTTGTTTTTTTCATCTTAAATTTTCGCTAGCTTCATTTTCCGAAGTCCTAGTCGCTGAAACAGTGCGTGGTCTTGTTCTGGGACAGGATTTGCCGCTGTTAAGAGTTTTTCTCCGTAAAAAATTGAATTGGCTCCGGCTAGAAAGCACAAAGCTTGGAGTTCATCTGACATTTGTTCTCTGCCCGCGGAAAGACGGATCATGGTCTTGGGCATGATGATGCGTGCCAGCGCAATGGTACGAACGAAATCGAAGCAGTCGATGTCTGCTTGATTGGCAAGGGGAGTGCCTGGAATTTTAATCAGTTTATTGATGGGCACTGATTCAGGAGGCTCGTCCAGATTGGCGAGGGCGACTAACATGCCAATACGGTCAGTATTCGTTTCACCTAACCCAAGGATCCCGCCACTGCACACTTTAACACCCGATTCGCGAACCTTGCTCAGGGTATCCAGTCTATCTTGAAACGTGCGTGTCGAGATGATTTGATCGTAAAATTCAGGGGATGTATCAATGTTGTGATTGTAAAAATCAAGACCTGCTTCTTTTAGCTGTGTGGCCTGATTTTCTTTCAGTAATCCCAGTGTGACGCAGGTTTCAAGCCCGAGTTTTTTAACTTCGCTGACCATTTCACATACGGTGTTTAAATCTTTTTCGCTAGGACCACGCCAGGCTGCACCCATGCAAAAACGTGTGCTTCCGGCTTCTTTGGCGCGAGTAGCGGCCTTTAGAACGTCCTCCAGCTCCATCAAGGGTTCTTTTTTTAGGCCTGTTTTATAATGGGCTGATTGTGGGCAATACGAGCAATCTTCAGGGCAGCGGCCTGTTTTAATGCTTAACAACGTGCTAATCTGCACCGTGTTTGGATCAAAGTGATGGCGATGGGTTGTTTGGGCTAGATACATCAGCTCATTAAACGGCAAGTTGAACAGGGTTTCAGTTTCTTGCAAGGACCATATTTTTTTCATCATTAGACACCAGTTTAAGTGAATCAGTTTTAAGTTTACAGGAATGTTAGAGTTTGGACAAAGCCACATGCAAAAACACGCATGTAGCTTGTCCAAATAATTGAGATCGCGATTTAATAGGAGGTTTGAGTATAACCATGCATCATCGCAAACCCTCTATACGCCAACCTTTCTCAATGCTTATGAACCACACGCACGGACAGAAGGACATGAGTCTTTTTTCATGTTCTTTTGTCCAATGTCCAAAGGAATAGCATGCTCGAATTATACCGGCAATACGGTGAACAGCGAAAGGTTACAGGAATCTATCGTGAATTACCAGAATCAAATGCTGCACGAAAACTGGACTTTTCAAGCAATGATTATTTAGCTCTTGGTCAACGAAAAGAACTGTTGCTTGCCGCCATTCAGGCGGGTGAACGGGATGGAGCCGGAGCTACTGGATCACGACTACTCTCGGGAAACAAGCCAATTTTTGAAACCTTGGAGTCACGCATTGCATTGGATAAAGGCATGCAATCGGCTCTTGTTTTTAGCTCGGGGTTTCAGGCTAATCTTACCGTGTTGTCCAGTTTATTGGATCCACGAGTCTTAAAGGCCAAACCGATAGTTTTTTTTGATCGATTAAATCATGCCAGTTTATATCAGGCTATTTTTTTAAGCGGGGCAGAGTTGGTTCGATACCGGCATTTGGATTGCGATCACCTGTCTGAATGTTTGGCTCAATTTAACGCGGACAAGCGTCCTAAATTTATTGTAACGGAAACCCTGTTTGGTATGGACGGGGATATCATATCCTTAAATAATATATTGGAGCTCGCACGAGCGCATCATGCTTTCCTGTATTTGGATGAGGCGCATGCTGTCGGGATGTTGGGGAAGCAGGGGTATGGCCTGTCAACGACCATTGATCATGACGTTCCATCGCTTGTGATGGGCACACTGAGCAAGGCGGTGGGTTGTTCTGGCGCTTATGTTGCCTGTGACACGATGGTGAAAGATTATCTAATCAACAAAGCAGAAGGCTTTATTTATTCCACAGCCAATTCACCCATGGTGATGGGTGCTGCGTTAAAAGCATGGGAGATGATTCCATCGTTCAATGAAGAGCGAGACGCGTTGTTTGCTTTAGCTGATGGGTTGAGAGCTCGATTGTCGACATTGGGTTTTAATACGGGCTCATCGGTTTCACATATTATTCCGCTGATAGTAGGGCGAACCTCATTAGCACAGCTCAACGCTAAACTCTTGACCGCGGGCATAGTTGCTTCACGGGTAAGACCACCGACTGTTCCACCTGGCGGTGAACGACTTCGTTTAGCGTTGAATGCGGGTCATACGGAGCAAGATATAGAGTACCTGATTCAAGTGCTTCAATCATGAACCATAAATGCTGTTTTGTGTTTTGCCATGGGTTTGGTTTTGATTCAACGTTCTGGAATCCGTTACGTCCTTATTTTTCCAGAATGAATACGGTTTATCTGGATTTGGGATATTTTGGTGAATCGTCTTCGCTCGCCAAGACGGAACTATATGATCAATCAACCGAATATATCGGTATTGGCCATTCGCTCGGATTGATGAAATTAATGTCATTGAATATTCCGTTTAAATGTTTGATTGGATTGCACGGTTTTGTTAATTTTTTGGGATTTAACACGCAGCTTCACCGACGTCGACAGCGCGAGTTAATGCATTTAACCGGGCAGTTCAGTAGCTCTCCGGAATTAACCTTGGGGCAATTTTATCAACGCACCGGGGTAGATTTTAATGTACCAAAAACGGGGCTTTTAAATCGAATGAAACTGTTGGATGATCTGACCTCCCTGGCTCATCCAGTGCCTGTTCCTGCGGATATCCCCATGCTTGTTTTGGGTTCAAACGACGATAAAATTATTCCACCGGAATTGATAGAAGATAATTTTGCTCACCATCCACACGTGACGATCGATATCCTTAATCAGGCTCAACATGGATTAGGTTATCTTCAACCGGATGTGGTTTATCAAAATATCATGCGTTTTCTGGAATTCTAATATGCAAATATTTATCACCGGCACAGATACCAACGTAGGAAAAACAGTGGTTTGCAGCTGGCTGTGTTTACAGGCCGGATATGATTATTTCAAACCTATACAATCTGGTGTTTGTGAGGGACGCGATAGTTCGTTGGTGTCGGAATATTCAAGTGCTCACGTATTTCCTGAAGCCTATTGTTACCAAGCACCCCTGTCGCCTCACTTGGCCGCGGCGGCTGAACACGAAACCATTGATATTCAGCGTATTCAATTGCCAGCATCTAACAAACTTATTATTGAAGGCGCAGGTGGGGTGCTGGTACCCATTAATTCCAATACCTTGATGGTTGATCTCATCAGGCAGTTTAACCGGCCAGTGATACTCGTGGCTTCCTCCCGCTTGGGCATGATAAACCATACTTTGCTCAGTTTAGAAGCGCTACGTTCACGTGATCTGTCCATACTGGGCGTGATTGTTACCGGTGATTTCAATGAAGCATCGTGCCGTTCGATAGAAGAGTATGGCAACACGTCGGTTCTGGCGCAACTTCCATTTTTGCCAGAGGTTAACAAAGCATCATTGAGCCGAGTGCCATTGGGGTTGAAGTTAGCCTCTATTGTTAATCGCTAGACTTCAGGGTAAAAAATATGTGCTATACTTACGCAAAGTTACTCTTTTAGCATTGCTACGTATAAAATAAGGACATTAATCATGACTCTATCACAATCTCAGTTCAATGACATGCTTGCGCAATTTAATGCTCAGCAAAATTTACCGACGAACCCGGTGTTTAATTCAAGCTTAAATGATGAGCAACTGAATCAATTAACACAATACATAACCACCTATCCCGATAAATTGGCGTCCTCACGCTTGTCGCTGTATGTAGATAAAGCCATGTTACAAAATACACATTATCAGTCTTTGCTTGAAGCACTGAAAAAGACGGCATTGCAGAAACTTGATTTGGCCTTTCCTGTTGATGAGTT
>JABDAB010000033.1 GCA_013289415.1 Gammaproteobacteria bacterium | reverse complement strand
GCCCTTGCCCGAGTAGTTTCTAAAAAAATCACAAAAATATTAAATTTTACTTGACATGATTTTTAACGATTTGTCCGTTATTAACAACAAATTCAAAGATCACCATTAAATGCGCGTATAACCTAATAATACAGTGAACAGGGATCCAATCGATTTAACGCATCAAGAGTGAGGAAAGATAATGGAGCAGAAAATTTAGGTATTGTTCGGCATATCGCACTTAATATTTTACGCCAAGATAAAAATTCCAAAATTAGTGTTAAATCACGGCGCTATAAGACCACACTTGAGCCCGAGTATGCAAACAAAATTCTTGATGGTTTGTTTTGACGCACACGTGCGGTAGCCCTGAGTCCAAAACCGATAATTGCGTTAGAACAAATATACCGTGCATAATATGGGAATGGATCCATTTCATTACAAAACACCGTCACGGAGCATAGATGGTTAACATTACGCTTGGAAATTATAATCAGGATTCTCCTTTTAAACAGGCTATCATTGATATTGCCACAGGTATGTGTGTTGTTGATGGTCAGGAAATTGAAACTAAGTTGCTAGCCAAAACCATGGATTTTAGCCATCCTTTGCTAACACAACCCATTCTTGAGTCGTCGGGCTGTTCATATGTTTATGAATACGATGATTTTGATGGTTTAGTGGATGCTGCAAAATTTATTTATGCGACTTTAATTCAAGCCAATAATCCGCTTGATTGTGAATTCAGGATTGCACCCTCAGTCAATTTTGTTCGGTTAAAAAATCAGTATAAAATCCCTCTTTCAATTGATTATAAAAAACAAGCCAGGGAACTGATTGGCATTGAGCAATTTAACTTGATGATTTCACGTTTTAACGGATTCAACTTTCAATATCTGGATAATATTGTTTTAGAGCAAAAAATTACACCGAAGAATCTTCCTCTCGATGTAGATGGGGATTTGCTCTATCAGACCGATCTGAAAATAGCTCAATTTTGCAAGCAAGCGGATGATATGCGCAAATTTGAGATACGTTATATTAATCGATTTATTGGGTTTGGCGTTTTTGCCAGAGAAGACATTGAAAAAGGTGAATTTTTAGCCCAATATTGTGGTTTGAAAACAGTGAATCGTGTAGGGAATTTCTATGTATTTGGACAAAAAAAAGATGCCTTAAACTCACGTATTGATGCCAAGCATTATGGAAATATAGCAAGATTCATCAATCATGCGCCAAAAAATCTTAACCCAATACATGATAAGCGATGTCGTAAAGCGCTTGTGTCGAATATCATTGGGAAAGAACATAATTTATATGGTAGCGAGGTCGTTATCTATACAGCACACCAGAACATTTCAAAAGGCGAGCAATTATTAATGGATTATGGTGAGTCATATTTTCGTACTGATGCGGATATGTTTTTCATAAAGCACAATGGAAACATCGTTGACTCGGATAACAAAAAGATAAACGAATCCAGCAGACAGAGACAACATTCTCTGCAATTAATGGCGCAGCATGGTGTTAAACAAGCTCAATGGCTATTGGTCAGGAAGCCCCTCATCGTATTGATGGTAACGGTATTGTTTGCTGCGCTCAATTGGGCTCGTCTGTGGTAACTGCTCGCAAAGACGGAGCCGATCAGTATACAATATCAAAAAACATCCTGAACGGATTCTCATTATGCGAATGGTCGTTATTTTTTTGATAGTCACGCTGGTTGGCTTGCAATGCAAGTTATGGGTGGGGGATGGCAGCGTTGAGCAATGGCTACTTTTGGAAAAAAAACTGGCAGCTCAAGAAGATGACAATAAAAAGTTGGCGGCACTTAATCATGCCATTGAAGCAGATATTGCTGAACTTAAATCAGGTGATCAAGCATTGGAAGAGCAAGCCAGGTTTGAGCTGGGAATGGTTAAAGAAGGTGAGACCTATTATCAATTTGCTGACTGACTTCGCTTAATTTGAGATCTCCAATCCTTATTGGAGTATTTTATGCATTCTAAAATTGAGATTAAATGTGCCTGATGACATTGTAACGAATGAACAACGTCGTCGTTTTCTCACGACGAGCGTTTGCACACTGGGGGGCATTGGCGCCTTGTGTGCGTTAACGCCCTTTGTTTCATCGTGGATGCCTAGTGCAAAAGCGCTCGCGGCAGGTGCGCCAGTGCAGGTTGACTTGAGTAAAATTGAACCGGGTCAGCAAGTGACAGTCGAGTGGCGGGGTAAACCGGTTTGGATTATTCGACGTACACCTGAAATGCTGGCACACCTTGATATGCATGTCGTACAATTGCGTGATCCGGACTCGCATGTTGATCAACAACCTGCATACGCACGGAACTCATTTCGCTCAATTAAACCTGAATTCCTCGTGTTAGTTGGTATATGCACCCATCTGGGTTGTTCTCCAAAATACAAGCCTTATGAAAAAGATTTGGGTCCTGAATGGCCGGGTGGTTTTTATTGTCCCTGTCATGGTTCAAGTTTTGATTTGTCCGGCAGGGTGTTTAAATCCATGCCAGCACCGATCAATATGCAAGTTCCACCCTATCGGTTTATGAGTGAGCATGTGATTTTGATTGGTGAGGATGAGCATGAATAAATTACTCACCTGGATAGATGCCCGTTTTCCTTTGGCAAGCACTTGGAAAGCTTGGTTTAGTGAGTATTATGTTCCTAAAAATTTAAATTTTTATTATTATTTCGGTTCACTGGCACTGTTGGTATTGTTTAATCAATTGATCAGTGGTCTATGGTTAACCATGTTTTATACGCCCACGGCTACTGAGGCGTTTAATTCCATTGAATACATCATGCGTGATGTGAATTACGGTTGGTTGTTGCGTTATCTGCATTCCACAGGTGCGTCGGCCTTTTTTATTGTGCTTTATGTGCATATTTTTCGTGGTTTACTCTACGGCTCATACCAAAGACCGCGTGAACTGGTTTGGTTGCTGGGGATGGCGCTGTTCATTTTGTTAATCGCGGAAGCCTTTTTCGGGTATTTGTTGCCTTGGGGGCAAATGTCGTATTGGGGTGCGCAAGTGATTACCTCGTTATGCAGTGTCATTCCTTATATAGGCGATACCCTGGTGATGTGGTTGCGAGGTGATTACACCGTGGGGAATGCAACTTTGCAACGATTTTTTGCCCTACACGTGATTGGGGTACCGTTGCTGGTGATGTTATTTGTTTTTTTACATCTGGTCGCTTTGCGTGCTGTGGGCTCAAATAACCCGCAGGGTATTGATATCAATAAACACCTCGATGAGAAGGGCAGGCCACTGGATGGTATTCCGTTTCATCCATATTACGTGTTGAAAGATTTTGTTGGGGTCATTGTGTTTTTATTGCTGTTTTTTGCCGTGGTGTTCTTTGTCCCGGACATGGGGGGGTATTTTCTGGAGCCGGCCAATTTTACGCCAGCTAACCCACTGTCTACACCGGATCACATTATGCCGGTTTGGTATATGGCGCCTTTTTATGCCATGTTGCGCGCAGTACCGGATAAATTATCCGGGGTGCTGCTCATGTCCGGTGCGTTGCTAATTTTATTGTTCATGCCCTGGATCGACAACAGTCCAGTACGTGCCATGCGTTACAAGGGTATTTATTCAAAAATTGCACTGACGGGTCTGGTGAGCAGTTTTTTAATTCTCGGCGTTTTAGGAACCATTGATGTTACGCCATTTAGACTCTACCTGGCTCGTGCCTGTATTGCTATCTATTTTGCATATTTTTTATTGATGCCATTTTATACCCGCCAAGAGTCACATGGCCAAGTTCCGGACAGGGTATCGTGAAGACGGGTTTACTGTCTATGGTTCTATTTTTCATAGTGCAGAGCACACATGCAGCAGGTGCTACCGATAAGGCAGCACTTCAACGAGGCGCGGGCTTTTTCATGAATTATTGTGCTGGCTGTCATTCTCTGCGGTATATGCGTCCGGATCAGATGACAGGCTATCAATATCCCATGGTCATTAGTATGCCTGAAGCCGATGCGCGCCAGTGGTTTGGCCGGATGCCGCCTGATTTATCTTTAACGGCACGTGAACGAGGTCCAGCATGGGTATATACTTATTTAACCAGCTTTTACGCAGATCAAACTCGACCATTTGGAGCAAATAATACATTGGTTCCTGATGTTGCGATGCCCAATGTTCTAGCACCCTTGAGCAGTCAAACCAGGCTCGATGGCGATCTGCACGATGTGGTGTTGTTTTTAGTTTATGTTGCAGAACCCGCGAGAATGATTCGGTATCGAACAGGCTTTGTTGTGATGGCCTTTTTAGCCGTTTTGGGGTTGTTGATTTATCGATTAAAATTATTGTATTGGCGAGATATTCGGTAAATTTATCACCGATTTCACTTCAAATTATTTTTTTCAGCACGATGCATTAAAATGTGGTAAAATACTGAACTACAGAGCGAGTTAATGAATGACGAGGAGTTGCTAATGGCTATTGTTGCAAAGCGTACAATTATGTCTTTATATTCGGATAATGATGACATATACAGTCATCAAGCTAGAATTGTGTTGGCTGAGAAAGGCGTTAATGTCGAAATCATGCCTGTCAAAAGTACTGAGATACCTGATGATTTGTTGGCAATTAATCCCTACGGGACTGTGCCGACGTTGATTGATCGTGATTTGGTTTTATACGAAGCTCGTATTATTATGGAATATCTGGATGAGCGCTTTCCTCATCCACCGTTGCTGCCTGTATATCCTGTGGCGCGTGCTGAAACACGTAAAATGATGCATCGTATAGAACAAGATTGGTATTGTTTATTACAACGTATTCAGCTCGATGAAGAGGCTCCTGCAGCACGTGAACTGTTACTTGAAAGCCTGATTGGCCTTGAACCCGTTTTTGCTGATAAATTGTATTTTCTTAGCGATGAATTTTCGTTGCTGGATTGTGCATTGGCTCCTCTATTATGGCGTCTTCCCTTTTTAGGCGTTGAGATTCCGGTAGAAGCCACAGCGTTGCACGCTTATATGCAGCGTGTATTTAAACGCGAGGCATTCCAAATGAGTTTAACCGATGCTGAGAGGCAGCTAAGGGCGGCGTAATCATGGTCATGACTTCAAATAAGCCTTATTTTATCCGAGCGCTTTACGATTGGATTGTGGATAATGATTTAACGCCTTATCTTTTGGTTAATGCCGAATCCCCTGACGTGGAGGTACCACAAGAACACGTCAGTGGTGGGCGGATTGTATTAAATATTTCGCCTAAAGCATGCCGTGGGTTGCATCTTGAAAATGACAGAATTGTGTTTACTGCTCGATTTTCTGGACAGGTCACGCAAATTTTTGTAAACCCAGCTGCTGTTTTGGCTATTTATGCGAAAGAAAATGGGCGAGGTATGGAATTTGGTGAAGAGTATGATGACTTGCCCACCAAACCACCCAGTCCATCTGGAACACACACAACAGCACGTAAAAGACCGGCATTAACGCTGGTGAAACCAGACAAGAAAAGTGATGATTGAGCCGTAGGGTAGGTTTTCACACAAGATGTCTTAAGGTAGTGCCATTGATGATTGAGACCATTGATTTGCCCACTGAGCGTGCCAGCGAAGGTATCGCGGCACGTCTTGCTGCCTGCCTAGTGTCTCCACTGGTCATTACCTTCACTGGCGAAATTGGTGCGGGAAAAACCACTTTGATTCGTGCCATGCTGCGTTGTTTGGGCGTGACGAGTGCGATTAAAAGTCCTACATTTTCACTCGTTGAAACTTATCAGATTAATCACTTGCAAATTCATCACTTTGACTTGTATCGTGTACATGATGAGTCTGAATTGGACTATATTGGTTTTCGTGATTATTTTTCAGATAATGCCGTATGTTGTATTGAATGGCCGGAACGAGCTGCCAGTTGTTTGGGAAATGCCGATGTCGGTTTTTCCTTGAGTTTGAAAGGTGTGGGGCGCGAAATGCAAGTCTGTGCATATAGCTCTGCGGGTGCTTCAATGCTGTCTTGTTTTCTTGGTGAATAATTAATGACGAGACTCTTTACGCTGTTCTGTCTGCTGATGCTGCTTGAGTCTACCGCCGTGGCGGTAAAACTGGAGTCGCTGGTTGTGCATGATAGTGGAGGAAAGGTCTCCATTACCTGTACGTTCAACGGCCCGTTCAAGCACAAAGCGTTTACGTTAAATCATCCTTCCCGTTTTGTACTTGATCTTGAGCAAACCAACACCACGCTTAAGTTGAAGAGCATTCTGACCCACCATGATTTGATTAAGAACTTGCGCAGTGCCTACCAAAATGATCACTCACTTCGGTTGGTTTTTGATGCAAGGGATGGCGTCATGCTCAGAAAAATTTCCGGGAAGCCTGGCAGCTCGCAGCAACGCATGTTACACATTGATTTGGTTCAAAACAATGCACCTCAGCGAACCGATTTAGTCAAGAGGACAATCGTTAAGTCAACGCCTGTTAAGACGATTGTCAAGGCTGCGCCGGTGCAAGGACTTCATGTTCCATCAAGATCTTTGCGTGATGTGGTGATCGTGCTGGATCCAGGTCACGGGGGCAAAGATCCTGGTGCTATTGGCCCACACCGGAGTGCAGAAAAGCATGTTGTGTTAGCTATTGCGTTAAAATTAAAGCAGCTGATCGACCGACAACCCGGAATGCGCGCCGTGTTAACGCGTAATGGGGATTACTATATAGGTTTGCGTGAGCGCATGGATATTGCCAGACGCCATAACGCAGATATATTTGTTGCGATTCACGCTGATGCGTTCAACAATCACAATTCTAGTGGTGCCTCTGTATTTGCGTTATCTCCACGGGGTGCGACCAGTGAAGCCGCGCGCTGGCTGGCAGAAAAAGAAAATCACTCTGAATTGGGTGGAGTTAATTTGTCAGGCCTGGATGATCAAAATGGCGTGATTAGAACCGTTTTGCTAGACTTGTCGCAGACCGCAACCATTGGTGCCAGTTTGCAAATGGGTAGCCGGGTATTACGGGGTTTGGACACCGTGACCACGTTGCATAATAGTCGTGTTGAGCAGGCTAGGTTTGTGGTGTTGAAATCACCCGATATTCCATCTATCTTGATTGAAACAGGATTTATCTCCAATCCTCGTGAAGAAAAAAACTTAAACAGTCCCGCCTATCAAGCGCGCTTGACCCAAGCCATATTTAAAGGTGTGAAAGGTTATTTTTGGGACTACCCACCGCATGGAACGCGTGTGGAATCCATGGCTGGCGGATACATGCATATAGTGAGTTCAGGCGAGCGATTGCAGGCAATTGCACACCGTTATCATGTTACGGTAGCCCAGCTTCGGTCAGCTAATCGGTTATCTGGTATGAGCCTAACGCCGGGGCAATCGCTGAATATTCCATCATCATGGGCGTAAATATTAATAGAATCCACCTGTTATCAGCTTCTGTGGCGAATCAAATTGCAGCCGGTGAAGTCATTGAGCGCCCGGCGTCTGTGGTCAAAGAGTTATTGGAAAATGCACTGGATGCAGGCGCCAGCGCGATTAGCATTGAAGTGGGCTTTGGTGGCTTGAATCAGGTAAAAATAAGCGATAATGGCGCGGGAATCTTTGCTGATGATTTGCCTTTGGCCATTGCGGCTCATGCAACCAGTAAAATTAGCAAATTGAATGATTTGTATGCGATAAATAGCATGGGATTTAGAGGCGAGGCTCTGGCGAGCATTGCATCCGTCTCACGCTTGTCGCTCTACTCTAGACCCGCCGATCAACCGCACGCGATGATGCTGCGGGTTGATGGTGAGACAGTGACCCTTGCACCGTGCGCGCGCAGTCAGGGCACAACCATTGATGTGCGCGATATTTTTTTTAATGCCCCAGTTCGTAAAAAATTTCTTAAAACCGAACGCAGTGAGTATCTGGCAATCGAATCTGTTGTCAAACGCTTTGCGCTATGCGCGCCTGAAGTGGCACTGACGTTGAATCATAATGACAAACAAACCTTGGCCTTGCCTGCCGCCCAGTGCGATCAAACCAGATTGTTGCGCATTCAAAAATTGTTAGGAAAAACGTTTATTGACCAGGCTATCTATCTGGATGTTGAGCGCGCCGGGATGCGCTTGCAGGGGTGGGTGAGTGGACAAACATATCAACGTAGCCAGAATGACAAGCAGTGGATATATATCAATCGCCGTATGGTAAAAGACAAGTTAATGAGCCATGCCCTGAAGCAATCTTATGAAGGGCGACTACATCCAGGCCGTCATCCAGCCTGCGTATTGTATTTGACCATTCCTCCGGATCAGGTTGATGTGAACGTGCATCCAACAAAACACGAAGTGCGTTTTCAGCAACCAAGGCTCGTGCATGATTTGATCACATCGCAAATTTTGCAGGCGTTGTCGGTTGAGGTTGAGTTTGAGCTTGAGACGGAGAACAACGCTTTTAATGAGGAGCCGACTCATTGGGAAGTTCGTGAAAAATTTACCAGTTATCCCCGCCTTTCCAGCGAATACCCATCTCCTCCCCACGAATACCCCAGTCTTCCGCGCGCAGAGCCCGCCTTAACCCAGTCATACTCCGCTCCCACACGTCCCTGGGTAATATTAAACGTTCATTTCGCCATCATCCACATGCATGATGAACCTTGGCTGCTAAATATCCAATTGTTACAGCAGCATCGACTAACAGCCATCTTAACCCAACAGGAGTTTCCACTGGCCTCGCGTCCGCTGTTAGTTCCGGTGAGTTATACCATCGATAAATCAAACTATACTTTGATTGAGTGGATGATGCCGATGCTGGGACAGGCGGGGATTCAATGCGATTTTGTCAGCGAATCCAGGCTTATGGTGCGTACCATTCCACAATTGCTATCTTCGTTGGATATACAACAATTCTTGCAGGCATTAATTAGGAGTGGGGTGAATACGTTAGATGAATTACTCACGATCCTGGTGTCTTGCCAGACACTGGATGCTCGCCAGCTGAATAACGATGAAAAAATAGAGTTGGCGGCGTATATGCAAGCGACCCCCGATGCGTTGATCAAATCTGGTTTACAGATGGATGTTGCGACTTGTCGAGGTTTATTGCATGGTTAATCAATGTGATTCATGGTGGGCACGCTCCGCTTTGCCCACCCTACAAATCCCGAGTAGGGCGGGCAAAGGAGTGATAGCGACGTGCCCACCATGACAGTTGAGAATGGCGTTAATCGGGTTATTTGTTTAATGGGACCAACGGCATCTGGCAAAACGGCTCTTGCCTGTGAATTGGTTGCGCATCTTCCATGTGAAATCATCAGCGTCGATTCAGCGATGATCTATCGCGGGATGGATATTGGTACAGCCAAGCCCGATGCGCAGACCTTGGCTCGAGCGCCTCATCATTTGATAAATATTATTGATCCCACGGCCAGTTATTCTGCTGCGCAATTTTGTCAGGATGCCAGTCAGCTGTGTGAATCGATTATTCGTCAGGGAAAAATCCCGTTGTTGGTGGGGGGTACCATGATGTATTTTCATGCTTTGCAACAGGGGATGTCTGCGTTGCCTGAAGCGGATAAGCAGGTTCGCGAGCAGATTTTACAACAGGCTCAAATCCAGGGCTGGGATTTTATGCACAATCGGCTGGCTGACATTGATCCGATTTCGGCTGCCAGAATTCATCCCCACGATACACAACGCATCCAGCGTGCATTAGAGGTGCATGCATTAACCGGCCAATCATTATCGGCCTGTCTTCATGAAGCAATAACACCTCCTGCCTTTCAATTTTTGAATATCATACTGCTTCCATCTGACCGCGCCTGGTTGCATGCACGCATCGGTCAGCGTTTTGAACAGATGTTGACAGAAGGATTGATTGCTGAGGTGGAGGGCTTATTGAAGCAATGGAACCTGACACCAGAACATCCCGCGTTGCGGTGCGTGGGGTATCGGCAGGTGTATGAGTATTTACAGGGAGCCTATGATTACGATACTCTGCGCGCAAAAGGAAGCGCTGCGACACGGCAATTAGCCAAACGCCAATTAACCTGGCTAAGGCATTGGCCAGAAGGGCATTGTTTTGAGGCTGAAAACTTGGATATTATGAGGGTGTTAAAACAAATCACCCTACAATCAATTGGATACTTTTAATAAGAGAAAATCATGTCTGAAATAAATAAACAGCAAGCTTGTACTGAAAAAACACAGATGGTGCATCGTCATGATTTACCGTTAAGTTGCCCTACGGATGCAATGGAGCTGTGGAATGCGCATCCCAAGGTGTATTTGCCGATTGAAAAAACCGGTGCTGAGGTCTGTCCATATTGTGGGACGCATTTTGTTTTGCAAGATGACTAAATCCATTTGCATAGTACGTTTATCAGCCCTTGGCGATGTCTTGATGCTTGTGCCATTGGTGAGAACCTTGCAGACCAGTTTGCCCGATGCCAAAGTGACGTGGGTGATTTCCCGTCCTGCTTATGATTTGGTGGAAGGGATGGACGGTGTTGAATTTGTTGTGATCGACAAGCCTAATGGTCTGATGGACTATTGGCGATTTAAACAGCTCATGCGTGGACGGCATTTTGATGTATTGCTCGCGACGCAAGCCAGTTTTCGCGCCAATTTGTTGTATGCATGCATTCGTGCCGTGCGAAAAATTGGTTATGATCCTGTTCGTGCTAAAGACGGCCATGGATGGTTTATTCATGAAACAATAGCGCCGGGGAATGATCATACCTTAGATGGTTTTTTGCGATTTGCTGATGCACTGGGGATTACGGGTGAAAAACAAATCCGCTGGGATCTGCCGATTCAAGAGACAGATTATGCTTGGGCGCGCTCGCATCTTCCCGCGGTTTCAGGTCCTGTTTGTCTGGTCAATCCCGCGGCCAGCAAACCTGAGCGTAGTTGGTCTGCTGAACGGTATATTGATGTCATCAAGTACATGCAAACACGCTGGCAGGCTTGCGTTATTTTGGTTGGTGGGCCTGGTGCTTATGACAGGGCATTGGGTGATGATATTCTGGAGCACGTGTCTGTAGTTGATTTGATCGGTAAAACAAAACCCAAACAATTGTTGGCATTAATCAGTCTGGCTGACTTGCTGCTTTGCCCTGATACAGGTCCCTCTCACATGGGTGCTGCGGTGGCAACACCGGTAGTGGCATTGCATGCTGTGACCAGCGCTGAGGTGTCAGGCCCTTACACATATAGGCATTTCAGTGTTGATTGCTATTCTGAAGCGGTTCGGACTATCTTGAAGAAAACCCCCTCAACAAACGTGTGGGGAACGCATGCTCATGGAGAAGAGACCATGAATCTTGTGACAGTTGATGCCGTCATTACGAAGCTTGATATGGTGTATGAGATGTAACTACTCGCTCCGTAGCAAGGAACGGCCATATTTGGCGCATCTTGAACGAAAACGATTTCGAAAAATGCTCACATACCTATGTATGCTGCGCTTTTTCGAAATCGTTTTCGTTCAACCTGCACTCAAATCTGACCGTTCTCCGAGCGTCAATATCACCCTACGAGCAGTTACTATGAGATTATTAAATAAACGAGATTATCATGTTTCATGGTGGGCAAAGAAGCGGGAGCGACGTGCCCACCATGATAATAGTGTGTTTACTCGCCAGTATCAGCGCCACCACCATCGGGTTCAGGAGTAGCCGATGGGAGTGAATCCGAAGCAGGAACTTGGGGTATTTCCTGTTTTAAACTTTCGATCAGGAGCAACGAATTGGTTAACAACAAGCGCTCTTCCTGTTGACGATTTAAATACAATTGATAATTTATTTCAGACAATAGAATGGCCATTTCTTTTTGTACGGTTGCCGGTGATGCCGTATTGATCTGAGTTATCCACTGGGGTTTTCCTGCTGCTTCAGCCGCTGGATCGTACATCCTTCGGGTTGCCATCGACATTTCAGACAGTGCCTGACTCATTCCATTGGTTTGGGTGCCAGAATTTGATTGAGCCTGCGGTAGTCGTTTCGATAGTATGTAGTATAGGTTACTGACGGGGACCGATGCTTTTGCAGCATATATGCGCATACCCGTTAAATAAGTATCCAGTGTTGCCATGGCGGCTTCTATGGTTGCGCGAGTATTTGTTGGTGTGTTAATCACAAGAAGCAAATTGTTATAGTTTACTTGACTGGGCGATGGGAGTGGCATAACAGAACCTGTTGCATACCGAATGAAATTGGTTGCTTGTTCTACCTGGCTCTTGGCCAGCATACCAGGATTATCCGCTTGCCCCGGGCTCATGCTCGGAGATTTGTTTTTAGGTGGCGCTGTATTGCTGGGTGTTGTTGTATACATCAGTGGAGCAACCAAGGCATTGCTGTTCAGTTCATGTATTACCGGATTTTGAGTGCCAGGGAGAAGAAAGGGTGTTGGGGGTAAAGAGCCAATCACGTTATTGAGTATTTTATTACCATAAAGATAGGTGCAGTCTCCAATGGTCTGGCTGTTGTTGTTTAGCCAAGTTGTTCCTGTGGGATCCATGCAGTATGTACTGTTCGGTGTGCTCAACAAATTTAAAATAAACTGACTGACTGGATCTGACTGGAATGTGGGTTGATCTATCAGTGGTGTCACAGATACCGCCGTAGACGTAGACGTAGCTCCCGCTGGACTGTTATATGATGAAAACGTAGTGTTTGCCAACGTGTTAAGGGCCACATAAGTAGCATTGTTCGCAGGAACAAAATTCATGCGAGGAGGGTTTTCCGGGGACGAATCGACAGGAATGGCCCCAATCATGGTGATCAACGTCACGGCTGCCATGCTGTCAAGAATTGTCGGTGGACTCAGTAGCAATGTACTGATTGGTGAGGTGGCGGCGGCTGTCTTGAGATCAAAACCCAAGTCGCCTCCAAGATTATACAAATACGTTACCAAGGTTTCAGCGGCTGATCCAGCATCAGTTGCTGGGGTTGCCGTAGTTGCGGTGGCCGTGTATGTTGTGTCATCCGTGTATCCAATTTGTGCAACAGGCAATGCCACCATTAAAAATAGCATGGGTAATACTTGGCTATGCATTGTTTTATTCATTCTTCCCCCTCCAGTGCTTGTGATACCAGTTTAAGTCGTGATTCAGAAAACGCGCGAGTTAGCAAACGCAGTCGTTCAAATACAATATTGCGTTTGAGAAAAAAGCCTGCAGCATCATGGCTACTCATGCTTTTTTCTTCGGCATGAATCAATATTTTTGATGCGCTGCCAGGATGTACCACGTCAATGGCTTGCAACAAACGTAGCCCACGCCCTGATTTAATGTTGCCAACTAATCGAATGAATTTATCTTCATGATTCAAACGGCTCATGTCAATTTGCTGAATATCATCCAGCTCTTTGCTGAGTTGGAGAATGGCTTCTTCGAGATCAGGGTTCCCATCGAGCGTCCAGGCTTCAACGCTCTCCATGAATGTTACGACACGATAAATCATCGGATCTGCGTATTCACTCCAATATTTTGCTGATGCTTCTAGGCTAAGATCGGGCATTTTATACTCTTTCTTTACGGTTAGTACACTTGATGCATTGCATCTTGACTGTCTATTATCATATAGTATGAAATACATAAGTCCATTTAAATAAGAATAAATTATGCAAAAGCCATCACAATCAAGAGTCAAACGTTTGTTTACATCTGTGTTTAACGTCAAATCATGGATTGATTTGGAACGTATTCGATCAGGCAAGCGTTATATTGTTGAACAGTGTTCAACGTATTTTGTTCCTAGGAAAATAAAAAAAATTGAATCGTTTGACTCAGCGAAAGCCAGGCTAAACTTATCCGATCAGGACGTCCTTGTTCGTCAACATGGATTATTAAGGCTGAGTCTGATTATGATTGGCGCTGCGATTATAGTATTTGCATACTTAATGTACAATCTGTTTTATGCTTATTATGCGGCAGCTCTTGTTAGTTTGGTGGTGATGATGATTGCCCTGGTCTTGGCATTTCGATATCATTTTTGGTATTTTCAGATTAAACACAAACAATTGGGCTGCTCAGTGCGTGAGTGGTTCAGGCAAGGAATCCTGGGGGGAGCTAAAGATGAATAAATGTCTGGTTGCGTTATGGCTCCTATTCTTCCCTTTGTTGGCAATGGCTGACTCCACATCATTGAGTTTGACCCCCCCGCCATCCGATTATTCAGTGATGTTTCTTGGAAACCTATTTGGCATTGTAGATGGTGTTTTGCATGGCACCGGCAGCCAAATTATGGGTGCTATCTTTACTGTCTTTAATGCAGCAGTACTTGCGCTGGGTGGGATTGTTATCATGTATACGCTGATTGTGGGCACCATGAACACCGCACATGAAGGCGAAATGCTGGGGCATAAATGGTCATCCATCTGGATCCCGATACGGTCAACTGCAGGTTTGGCGTTATTGATTCCCAAGGCATCAGGTTATTGTTTGATGCAAATTTTTGTCATGTGGGTCATCGTGCAGGGCGTTGGTGCCGCCGATAAAGTCTGGGCTGCCGCGCTCGCTTATCTAAACCAGGGTGGCGTTATTATTCAAGCTTCAGGCAATCCATCGTACGCGCTGAGTAAGACGGGTGCCTCGCCCATAAACGAGATAGCCCAGGGTGCCTCGTCCATCCTCGCCAGTGAGGTTTGCATGTTGGGTTTGCAAAAACTGCTCGAACTAAAGCGCAGCGCCTATTTGGCGTCTACAAGCGTCCCGGGGTCTCCCTGTGCATCATCAACTGCATCCTCTGGAACGCCTCCAAATGCGACTATGGCTGGATTTTGTGGCGCGGTTGTTCCCGATTTACTGTCTACGGTAGACGCTCCCGGGTACCAGAGCAGCAATCCCTTGGCCAGCGGGGCTTACTCGATGCCTGTGCCTTATTTCGGAACTAACCAAAGCAGCCCCTATGCTATTTTACAAGGAATTTGCGGGACAATATCCTGGAACGTTCTCGCCCCTCCTGCTGTGCCTAACGGCACAAGTAACACCACAAACAATGTAAACTATCAGGCGACCGCATCTCAGACGTCCTCAACTGAAATGATGAGTTTGAGTCGGGCCACTGCAGTTCAGCAAATGTATGTTGATTATCAAGCGGTTGCTCAAGCCATGATCAGTAACGACCCTAGATTTCAGAGCTTTTCCGACGTCACCACAAGCGGTACCGCCCCGACCTTGGCCTGTCCTCCACAAGCGACCAATGTGTTTGGTGTTCCTTATTCGGTAAGCACTGCCACGCCCTGTGCAGCCAATTCGACGGATTGTACTCTCTGGCAGGGAGGTTATAACTGCCCCGATAGTACGGCAGGTTCTACCACAGTAGGTGTCCCAATACTTAACGGTACGGAATTGCAAAACGGGATTGCAGATTATACCGGTGTCATGATGCCCACGCTTAATTTGATGGCTCAGATTAGCGAAGGCGTTAATATAAACAAATCGCGAGCTTTTATTGCGAATGCCAATGCGCAGGGGTGGTTGTCTGCAGGCAGTTATTTCTTTGATTTGGTTACTCTTAATGGCTCGGCTTCACCGTCATCAAATTCGGTTGATACGAATTCGGGACTTGGAAGCTCCTCTCCTCCCAATAGGTCTTCGTTGAAGTCCACTTTTGCTGATACTCCATGTGCCGGCACGTATGCCAATTTATGTGCTTGGATAACAGGATCTGCTACGCCTAGTCCTGATGCCCTCAAAAAAGGAGCTCTTTACATAGAGAGAATTCATACCTTGCTGGGTGATCCCCCAGGTAATAGCGCTACAGCTTATGCAGCCGGCGCAGCCGTTACAGGAAATGCTGCATCAACGACATATGGATATGTAAAAAATGCACTGACCCTTCAGTTACCCGGACAGCCTCCAATGGCGGCCCCTAAGATTGATATCTCGCTCTTTCCAACGGTGGAGAATACCACTACCAATTTCAATTTTCCAAGCCCTGCATGCGGTCGTGTACCACTTCTCGGATGTCTTGGTAAAGCAATGATGACCATAATATATGACTCGATGGCTGCTTTTTCACAAATTTTCACAAATGTCCTGGCTGTATGGGTCAATCAGATGATTTTACTGGTCATTGCCGCACCGATAGGAGCGCTGGAGTATACATTTACAACCGGAGTACAATATTTAACCCAGCATCCGGGTGACAATCCTATTGTTGTCCTGGCAGAAATGGGCGTTTATTACATCAATGCTCCTGCGAATGTGCTCGTGTCCATGTTCCTACAGATCTTGGCTTCGGCTTTTATTCCACCTTTTGGTCCACTTATATTTGGAGTTCTAATCATCGCTTTAGGGTTGGCTGCGCCGTTAATTGCTTCATGGATGGGAGTGATGCTCTCTGTAGGCTTTGTGACAGCGTTTTATGTTCCCTTCCTGCCGTACATGATTTTTACGTTTGGTGTTATTGGATGGTTGACAGCCGTTATTGAGGCGATGGCCGCGGCACCTATTGTCGCACTGGCAATAACGCACCCTGAGGGAGAAGGGATACTCGGCAGCAAGGGTGAGCATGGACTCATGATCCTGATGAATGTTTTTTTGAGACCCTCAATGATGATTATCGGTTATATTTCAGCAATAGCACTGTGCTATGTTAGCGTATGGATAATCAACACAGGGTTTTCGCATGTGCTTTCATTTATTCAGAATGGAAGCGTCTATACTGGCTGGGCCGGGCTGTACGTGACGTTTTTCTCGGTAGTAATCTATACGTCGATGTATGTGACAGTGGCTCAGAAGGCATTTAACCTGATTTATATGTTACCCGATCATGTTCTGAAGTGGATTGGTGGACAACCTGAGAATGTTGGTCAAGAAGCCGCTAGTTGGGCTCAAGAGACGCAAAAACAGGTAGAGAAAGGGGGTGAAGCATCAGATAAAGGTCAATCAGGTGCTGTTGAAAAAGTGGTTGGAGCAGCTGAAGCAGTAGGTACCAAGGGTAAGGGTGGTAAGACTGATTTGAGTGTGAGTTAGGTATCCGGTAGGGTGGGCACGTCGCTCACCCGCTCCTTTGTCCACCCTACGCCCCTACGCCCCAAATATTACTGTTGATATGCCTTGGTTCCCGCAATAATGAGTTTATACACTCGCTCGCTAATAATCCCTTCTTCAAATTTCACTTTAGCATCAAACGTCATGAGTTGGCCATTTTGGCGAACCAGTTTTCGGGTGGCGTTGGTGATGTCGTTTGGATCAGATTCCAGTAGAATATCCCGAATGGCTTCATCAAATACCAGGTACTCACGTAAGGCCACTCGTTTTCCATCGACAGTTGGAACCAGTTTTTGCCAAATACATAGACGAATGGTTTCTAAAATATCAATGGTACGGCCCAAGCGCTCTTCACCCGAAAATGAGGTGACTAATCGGCGTATGGTTTCAGCAACACCAGACGTATGTAGGGTTGTATAGACCGGATGGCCGGTAAGTGCGGCCTCGAGTGTGGCACTAATGGTTTCCGGATCCCGGCACTCTCCTACCATGATTAAACGTGGTTTACGCCGCAAGGCATTACGGACCCCGTCGGCAAATGTAGGCAGGTGACGAGGAATTTCTGATTGGCTAACCACGGATGAGGTGGCTTCAATTTCATCATAAACAAATTCAATGGGCGATTCATAGGTTAATACTTTGCGGTTTGAGTCTACGTTTTCGATGAGATTGCGCAAGATTGAGGCCAGCAGTGTTGATTTGCCCGAGCCTGTTGAGCCCGTAATAAAAACAACACCTTCCTGGGGTGCTATGGCTTGAAGAATAACCTCAGGCAGTCCCATGCTTTCAAGTTTTGGGGGTGTGGCCGGGATGGTTCGCAAGGTGATTTGTATTCCGTCATGTCCTTCAACTAGACAAGCAGTCGCGTTAATACGATATCGAAATCGTACACCGCGATTTGGCCGAAACTCATAATGCGTGTCAATATCTTTGCCAGACAGCAGCTGCGCGGTTCCATTAGGACCATAGATACTGTTGAGCAAATCACCCAGCTCAGTGTTGGATAACGAGCGATTCGTGATTCGCATTAATACGCCATAGACTTCAATAAAAATGGGCGAGCCAGTTTGAATGGTTATGTCGGATGCATCCATTTTTTGAGCGTGTTCCAGCATTTTGTCCATGAATGGGGGTGTAAAGCGTGTGGGTTCGTCGGGCATTAGATTGGAAGTCATGTTTGATCCCTGTGTAGGTTGAGCCTTGGCCCAACATGGGTGGTTGTGTGGGGTCATTGTGTTGGGCCAAGGCCCAACAACCTACGCACTGGAAATTAATTCGTTGTAATCAGCGGCTGCCACGTTTTGTTGGTAATGGTGATTTTAGCCGTTGCTACCTGTTTTTCCATGTTTTTGAATTGTTGTAGCGCATCGTCATCTTTGGCAACAGCGGCACGCCATTCTTCACTGTTTATATTCAGTGCAGGGAGAGCAGTGATGCGTAAAACACGATCATCAATGTGAATCTCGTCACCGTCACCTGTAACGCCCAACTCGGTATTTGATACGTAGGGAGGTGAAACCATGTTCATGGCCAGTAATTTGCGATATAAAATCATGCCGATAAAATCTTCTTTGATTCGGGCGATGCTTTCTTCAAGGATAGTATTGGCTTGATCAACACCGTTTTCCCAGCCTTTTCCAACGTAGGTTTTCCAGGTTTCGCGTTCTTCTTTGGTTTTGGGTAACAGGGATATGTGAGGATACTCGGGTTGTTTATAATCCATCCACAAGTATTGCCTCCAATCCGGTGCGGTGGTAATAAAGTGCGCCTGTTTAGACACTTTGTATGTGCGATCAGAGACGCGAATGGTTTGTGTGTCTGCAAGGTTTAATGTATTGCGCCCTTCAAGCAACACGGGTGGCAATACATTGTGCTCGAGAACCAGGGCTCTAAAATCATAAATAGCATCAAGATTGCGAGTTTGTTTGACCAATTGATCGTCAATGTATTTCGCACGCCAGGCGAGCCCTGATTGCGCGCCTAAACTCAAGGCAGTTTCCCTCAGAGCCATTTCACGAATTTTCCCTGTTGTGGCTATGCCTCTTGTGGTCGTTTTTTTTGTGTTAGCCATCGCCTGCAAACCAGCCAGTGACTCTGTATTTCCAATTTGTTGATTTGTCTTGGAGGCACAAGCGGAAATAAGCAGTGTCACCAGCAGGATTGATGTATTACGAGTAAGTATTGGCATAACGTAACTCAACAACCTCACTGTTAGGGTAAACATGTATGTCGGCCTTTTTTCCAGCCTGATAATCAATGTTTCGCAAAATTTCGGCCAGACTTTGATCTTTCATATCAAGACTAATCAAGATCGGAACAGCAGGAACCAGCCCCAGTATACGCAACCGAAAATGCGCGGCTTTGGCAACTCGGTCAGTGACTTCTGCAATGGGCCCTGACCAGTCAACTGAAGCGCGTGCCTGTAAATTATATGCGTTTGGAATCGTCATTGTATTATCTTTATTGGGCGGCGTGATTACTTTTTCAATACGCGCCATGTCAATCATTGAGTCACTGACCGAATTTGCAGCTTCAGCCAATTTTATGCTGGCGTCATCGCTGGGGTTGTTTGCGGGTGGCTTTTTATAGATAGTGCCCGAGGCGCATCCTGTAATCAGGATAATGGCCAGCCACATCACGCTAAGCTTATTGTTCATCTTCGGATGCTTAAAGGGTATGAGTGTAGATAGATTGAAACAGGAGCCAGCCAAGTTGTCAAGCGTGCT